>JBIKRC010000374.1:0-2642 GCA_044349375.1 Limnohabitans sp. | reverse complement strand
GGATTTGGTGCTTCAAGTGAGTGTGTACCCCGCCGTGCCCATGAGCATGCAGCGCGTGGCCGATGTGGAACGCGCCCAAATGCTGTTGGAAAGCCCCAGCCGCATGGCGCTGCAAAAAATGCTGTGGCACCTGCACGGCGTGTTGCACCAAGTGCGCAGCCAACCCGAACACAAAGGCGTGATCCGCTGGCTGGTGGACGTGGACCCGCAGGCGATTTGAGCCCGCCCGCCTTGGCCCTCAGACCTGGAACAAGGCCACCACCCCGGAAAAGGTAAAAAACGCCGCCACCGTGGTCACCAGAATGATGCGTGCGATGCGCCCGTTGTCGGCTCCCAGCCGCTCGGCCAGCAAGGACACATTGCTGGCACTGGGCAGCGCAGCCACCAACACGATCACCTGCAAGGCAAAAGGCTCGATCGGTACGCCCCATTGAATGGCGGTCAAGCCGACCAACAAGACCAGCAAGGGATGCAGCACCAGCTTGATCAAGGCCACGGGCAAGTAATCGGCCAAGCCCAACGGCCCGTCCGGCCGCTCATGGGCCAGCATTTGGGAGCGCGCCAGCACCGCGCCAATGGTGAACAAGGCGACAGGCGAAGCGGCATCGGCCAGCAAACCCACCGTTGCGTTCACCGGGCCACTCAAGGCCCAACCACCGTAAGAAAACGCAGCCCCCAAAGAAATGGCCCAGGGCATCGGGTTGCGCAGCACCCCCGCCAGCGCTTTGCGAGCTGCCACAACGGCGCCATGCTCCCCTGCCGCATCCATGCGCGACAAGGCCACGCACAAAGAAGACGTGATCACCAAGTCCACCACGATGGTCACAATCGCAGGCCCCACCGCCTGCGCCCCCAGCAAAGCCACCAGGAGCGGCACGCCCATGAAACCGGTGTTGGGAAACGCCGCCACCAAAGCACCCAAAGACGCGTCGTTCCAACGGATGCGCCCATTCAAGCTGATGGCGATGCTGAACGCCACCACCACCAGCGCGCAAAACAAATACGTGAAAAACACCCCCGCATCGAGCAGCTGCGCGATGGGCGTGTCGGCCCCGAAACGGAACAACATGCAAGGCAAGGCGAAGAACAACACAAAGCCGTTCAGGCCCGGAATGGCCGCCAAGGGCAAAAACCGCCATTTAGCCGCCACGTAACCGCACAAAACCAGTGCAAAGAAGGGAAAGGTGACACGCAGGATTTCAAGCATGCACCGATTGTCGAGGTAAACCTGTAGGCTCCAAGGCCCAAGACAGTCGCAGTGCGGACAAATTTTCCAACTGCTGCCCGATCCCAACGAGACGCCATCGGCCTGTGGGGCCTTGTGTTTCGGGCGATGGTCAGGCGACAGCCCGCTATGATGGCCCGCTTTGCTTGTCACCTCGCTTTCCAACCCCGAACCCATGTCAGCCGGACTCAACAACGCCCAACTCGAAGCCGTGAACTTTGTCTCCGGCCCTTGCCTGGTGCTGGCCGGAGCCGGTTCGGGCAAGACACGGGTGATCACGCACAAGATCGGGCGGTTGATCGAAGCCGGGCTCGAGCCCAAGCGCATCGCCGCGATCACCTTCACCAACAAGGCCGCCGCCGAGATGCGCGAACGGGCCAAGCAGCTGATTGGCCGCGCCGCCAAAGATGTGTTGATCTGCACCTTCCACGCCCTGGGCGTGCGCATCATGCGCGAAGACGGCGCTGTGCTGGGTCTCAAACCGCAGTTCAGCATCATGGACTCGGACGACGTGACCAGCATCTTGAAAGACTGCGGCGGCACCACCGATGCGGCCACCGCCCGCCAGTGGCAGTGGACCATCAGCCTCTGGAAAAACATGGGGCTGAACGCCGAGCAGGCCGCAGCCCAGGCCCCCGACGACAACGCCCGTGTGATCGCCCGCATCATGGCGCTCTACCAAGAGCGGCTCACGGCTTACCAAAGCGTGGACTTTGACGACCTGATTGGCCTGCCCCTGAAGCTGCTGGCCGAGTTTCCTGAGGTGCGCGAGCGCTGGCAGGCCAAGATGGGCCATGTGCTGGTGGACGAATACCAAGACACCAACGCCACCCAATACGAGGTGCTGAAACACCTGGTGGGTGAACGGGCTCGCTTCACAGCGGTGGGCGACGACGACCAGTCGATCTACGGCTGGCGCGGCGCGACGCTGGACAACCTCAAGCGCTTGCCGGTGGATTTCCCCAAGCTCAAAGTCATCAAGCTGGAGCAAAACTACCGCTCCACCAGCGCGATTTTGAGGGCGGCCAACAACGTCATAGAGTCCAACCCCAAGCTCTACCCCAAAACCCTGTTCTCTGAATTGGGCGAGGGCGAGCCGGTGCGGGTGATCGATGCGGTGAACGAAGAGCACGAGTCCGACCGGGCGATTGCTCGCATCCAGTCGATCCGCGGTGGGCATTCACTCGAATCGAAGCACCGCGAGTTCAAGGACTTCGCCATCTTGTACCGCGCCAACCACATGGCCCGTCCGTTTGAACAAGCATTGCGCCGCGCCAACATTCCCTACAAGGTGTCCGGCGGGCAGAGCTTTTTTGACAAGGCCGAGATCAAGGACCTGTGCGCCTGGTTTCGCCTGTGGATCAACAACGACGACGACCCGGCTTTTTTGCGCGCCATCACCAGCCCCAAACGCGGC
>JBIKRC010000373.1:0-2646 GCA_044349375.1 Limnohabitans sp. | reverse complement strand
ATCCTTCAGGGACTTGACCAGCACTTCCTTGTCGAACTCCTTGAGCCCGATGAACTCCACGGAGGCTACCGATGGGCGCTCTTGGACCACCACCACCAGCACATCGCCCTGGGTTTCCAGGCGCACATCCTTGAACAAGCCCAAAGCAAACAATGCACGAATAGCCGCAGCGCCCTTGTCGTCGGTGTAACGATCGCCGACCCGCAAAGGCAAAGAAGCGAACACCGTACCCGCTTCGATACGCTGCAATCCCTCCACACGGATATCACGCACCGTAAAGGGATCGACCGCCCAAGCGGGCAAACTGACCACGGCGCACGCCAGTGCCCTCAAAGCAAAAGGAAAGACCTGGGCACGAATTTGATGAAAAGTCATTGTTCAATCGTTCTAAAAAAAAACCATTTCAGATTTGAAAATGAGGCTTTGAAAACCGGACCCAAATTCACAATCAGGCAACAGCAAGGCGGACAGCTCGATTGGATTTGGTGTTTTGACTTGTCAATTCAAACAAGCCAAAAGCATCAAAAGATAATACATCAGTACAGGGCTGCGACCATCCCACACGTCCCTACACATTTGTATTTTTATAACAGGCGGGACAGGTTTCTTTCGGCCTCTTGGCGACTGCGCGCATCCAAGGTCAGCAAGTCGTCCAGACACTCAGGGGGATTACACACCAAACTGTCCAAGGTAGCGCGGTTGAGTTCATGGATTTGGTCAAAGCGGATGCGCTTGTTCAGGAAGGCCTCCACAGCCACTTCGTTGGCCGCGTTCAATATGGCACAGCTGCCCGGCGCACCACGCAAGGTCTCCCATGCCAGGCGCAAACCGGGAAAACGCAGGACATGCTCTGGCTCATCCATGGCTTCGAAAGTCATGGCAGCCAGGGCATGAAAGTCAAGCGCTGCGGCACCTGACTCGATGCGCTCTGGCCAACTCAGGCCATAGGCAATCGGCACGCGCATGTCGGGCGTGCCCAGTTGAGCCACCACCGAATGGTCGCGGTACTGCACCATGGAATGGATGACGCTTTGGGGGTGAATGACCACCTCCAATTGATCGGGCAAGAGGCCAAACAAATAACGCGCCTCGATCACCTCCAGGGCCTTGTTCATCATGGTGGCCGAATCCACGGAAATTTTCCGACCCATGACCCAATTGGGATGTGCGCAAGCCTGCTCGGGTGTGACATCCCTGAATGTGCGGGGGTCGCGGGTGCGAAATGGACCGCCCGAGGCCGTGAGAATGATCTTTTGAACGCGACGCTGCCAGCTCGAAGGGTCCTCGGGCAGGGACTGGAAAATGGCCGAATGCTCGCTGTCAATCGGCAGCAACAAAGCGCCGCCATCGCGCACGGCCCGCATGAAAACTTCACCACCCACCACCAAAGCCTCTTTGTTGGCCAGCATCAGGCGTTTGCCGGCGCGAGCGGCTGAGATGCAGGGCGACAAACCCGCCGCGCCCACAATCGCGGCCATCACGGCATCGACCTGCGGGGCAGCCGCCACTTCGTCCAAGGCTGCAGCGCCCCAACGCACTTGAACGGGCAAGCCTTCAGCTTGCACCCGTTCGGCCAGCTGGCGGCCTGCAGACTCTTGCACCATCACCGCCACATCGGGCTTGAATCGCGCACACTGGGCCAGCATCAGATCCACCTGACTGAAGGCGGTCAGGGCGTGGATGCGGTATTGCGCAGGATGGCGACTGAGCACATCGAGCGTGCTCGTGCCAATGGAGCCTGTTGAGCCCAAGATCGTGATGCACTGTTGTTTGTTCATGACAGAATTCTCCACATCAAAGCCACGCCACAAGCATCATGGCCAAGGGCAAAGTTGGCAACAAGGCGTCTACCCGGTCGAGCACGCCACCATGGCCGGGCAGCAAGCCCGAGCTGTCTTTCATGCCCGCGCTGCGCTTGACCAAAGACTCCACCAAGTCACCGACCACGCTCATGGCCGACATGAAAAGCAAAGCAGGCACGGCCACCCCAATGCCCCGGGCCCACAACAGTGTGAAAAAACTGGCTGAGCTTGGGGCCTGGGTCTGGTCAAAAATGGTCCAGAGCCAAGACACCGCAAAGACCCCCAGCACGCCGCCGAACACACCTTCCCAACTTTTTCCGGGACTGATCGTGGGGGCCAACTTGACAGCAAAGATCCGCCCGCCCAGGGCACGTCCAAAGAAATAGGCGAACACATCGGCCGCCCAGACCAAGACCAACACCGACAACAAAAAGTTCACGCCGCGCTGATGGGCTTGGGCCAAAGCCAGCCAAGCCAAGGCCAGCAAAAACAAACCCGTCCACCAACGCACAGATCGAGGCCAAAGCGCCCAACCAGACACGCCGCGTTGGACCATCCAGGCGCCCAGCAAGACCCAACTGGAGCCGGCCAAAAGCCAAAGCAATGGCGGGGTGGATTCCAACCAACCGGCCAAAGTTGACATCGCACAAACGAACACACACACAACGGACCCAAGCCAAGCTTGCACAGGCCTCACGCCATTGAGCCGCCCCCACTCCCAAGCCCCTGCAGCGATCAGAACCACCGTCAACACTTTGAAGGGCCAAGGATGAGACGCAAACAAAGCAGGCAGCAGCAATGCCAGCAGGTCCAAGGCAGTGATGACGCGTTGTTTGAGCACGGA
>JBIKRC010000372.1:0-2655 GCA_044349375.1 Limnohabitans sp. | reverse complement strand
AGATGACCAGCGTCAATTTGGCCTGCCGGGCGGTGGCCGCCAGCTGAGGCCAATCGGTCCCGCCGTCGCCGGGTTTGGCATGGCCCGTTACAAATACCACGCCGTGCGCATGCTCTCGGTGGGTGAGCGGCGCACCCAAGCTGCTCATGCCCGCCAAGCCTGAGGTGATGCCGTTGACCACCTCGACGTCGATGCCTGCTGCGCGCAGATGCTCGACTTCTTCACCGCCCCGGCCAAAGATAAATGGGTCGCCGCCTTTGAGGCGCACCACCTGTTCGCCTTCTTGCACGGCGGTGATCATCAGTTTGTCGATGAAGGCCTGCGGCGTGCTCTTGCAGCCACCGCGCTTGCCCACATGCACGATGCGGGCGTTGGGCGAGGCGTGTTCGAGCACGGCATCGTTGACCAAATCATCCACCAAAATGACCGTGGCACTGGAAATCGCTTTAACGGCTTTGAGGGTCAGCAGCTCCGGGTCGCCGGGGCCTGCGCCGACCAAGGTACAACGGCCTGTGGTGGATGTGTTCATAGCTTCACCTCGTGCAGGATGTGTTGGACTTGCCGCGCTAACGCCTGCGGCACGGGCAATTTGCCGCGCAAAACTTGTTGGATGTAAGCCGCCGTTCCCGCAGCGTCTGGGCCGGGCAGGTCGGGCAATTGCACCAGCGAGCCTTCTTGTGGAGGCTGAACGCGCCGCGTTTGCCCGTCTTTGAACACATCCATCGCAGGCGTGCGCCGGGCATCGGCCACGCTTTCGCCTTCGGTTCCGCGCAGCAGCAGGGCGTGTTGGCCTGTCAGGGCAAAGGTGGCCGACATGTACAGCAAATATTCGGGATGGGTGTAGCTGCTCACCACCAGTGCTGGGCCATCGCAGGGGTTCATCAGCTTGACCAAGCTGTGCCCGGGGTTGCGCAGACCCACCACGCGGCGCACCGAAAGCAGGCGCTCCAGCCCAGCGTTTAAAACGCCCGTGGGCACAAACACCACTTCGCCGGCATTCACTTGCGGCGAGGGGCCAGAAGCAGCCATGCCCAACTCGGCCAGCACCGCTTGGCTGCTCACGCGTTTGTCTTCGGTGGGTGTGCCGTGCACGACCACCGCCACGCCTTCGCGCGCCAGCAGCAGGCCCAGCAAGGGCGTGAGCACCGGCAGCTTGCGCGCGCCGTTGTAGCTGGGCAGCACCACGGTGGGTGCTGAGCCGATGCGAACTTTGTTCAGGCGTTCGTGCGTGGCGTCCAGAAAACCGGCCATCTCTTCCGCAGTCTCGCCCTTGATGCGCATGGCGATGCAAAACGCGCCCAGCTCCAGATCGCTCACCTGCTGGTCCAAGATCATGCCCATCAGGTCAGCCGCCTGCTCGCGGCCGAGCGCACGCGCACCGTCTTTGCCGCGCCCGATGTCCTTGATGTAGTGGCTGATTCCCATGCGGGCGATTGTGCTGGACGCCAGATAACCGCTGGTTATATGGGTATGGCGTTCAGGCCGGAGCCATGCCGTGCTGCCGCTTGAGCGCATCACAGTCTGGCGACTGCCAAAAGGCCAGCAGCGCACGCATAGCCTCAGGCTGTGCACAAGACGCCGCCACCGAGCCTGAAAACGTGGTGATGATCTCCACCGCCGGGGGCAGGCCGCCCACGATGGTGATGCCTTGCACGCCCAGCATTTCGCTCAGTTGCTGAAAGCCCAGCGCCACTTCGCCTTGGGCCACCAGTGAGCCCACGGGCACGCCGGGTTTAGCCTGCACAAGGCGGTCCTTGATTTGTTCGGCAATGCCCCAGGCCTCGAACTGTTTGGCCAGTTGCACGCCGCTCGGGCCTGTCGAATAGCCCAGCGTGGGTGCGGCCAGAACAGCGGCTTTGAGCGCGGCTTCGGTCGAGATGTCGGGTACGGGCTGGCCCGCAGGCACGGCCACCGCCACACCCGAGAGCACCAGGTCAGCGCGGCTGCCCGCCAGCACATGGCCGCTGGCTACAAGTTTGTCGATGGCGTCGCTGGCCTGCACCACGCCGTCAAAGGCTTCGCCCGCTTGCACGCGCTTGGCGGCATCGACGCCGCCGACCGACTCGACCAGCACTTGAACGTCAGGCACTTGTGCTTTGTAAAGCGCCACCAGATCGGCCAGCAGGGGCTTGGTGGCCATGGAGGAAATGAGTCGCAGTGTGGTCATGGTGGGGGCTTTGAAAGGATGCTTCGTTGACCACTGGATTATGGCCAAGGGCGAGGCCCGCACCCGTGCGCCGCTTAAACTCAAGGTCATGAGAATTTTGGGAATCGAATCTTCTTGCGACGAAACGGGCGTGGCCTTGGTGGAGACCACGGGCAGTGCCATGCCGTGCCTGTTGTCGCACGCGCTGTTCAGCCAAATCGAGATGCACCAGGCCTACGGCGGTGTGGTGCCCGAGTTGGCCAGCCGCGACCACATCCGCCGGGTGTTGCCGCTCACGCGCCAGGTGTTGGTCGAGGCGGGAGCCACTTTGGCCGATATCGACGTGGTGGCCTACACCCGGGGGCCGGGGCTGGCCGGGGCTTTGCTGGTGGGCTCGGGCGTGGCCTGTGCGCTGGCGGCGTCTTTGGGCAAGCCGGTGCTGGGCGTGCACCACCTGGAAGGGCATTTGCTCTCGCCGTTTTTAAGTGCCGATCCGCCCGAATTTCCCT
>JBIKRC010000371.1:0-2659 GCA_044349375.1 Limnohabitans sp. | reverse complement strand
CTCAATGACCGACTGAATGTCTTGCGGGCGCAAGCCACCTATTTGAATCTGAAATGCAAAAAATGATGAGAACCCGTCTCCTGATCGTCGCCTTTTTGGCCATGCCTTTGCTGCAAGGCTGTACGGTGCTGGCCATTGCGGATGTTGCCGCATCGACGGTGATTTATGGGGTCAAGACGGTGGTCAATGTCGTTGATGCCGTCACACCCGACATCATCAACCGGGACAAGGACAAAAACAAAAAGAAGGATTGAGTGTGGGCTCAGGCTTGGCGGTGTTCCGCCAAGTCGTTCCACACATCTTGGCGGGTGATCAGGCCATCTCGCACTTCCATCCGGTCGATGAAACGGATGCCTTCAAAAGGCGCACCCTCGAGCCAGGTGCCCTGCAAGGTGCCATGGCAAAACACCACCGTGGCATCGCCTTGCCAACTCTCTTCAAACTGCTCGTAGTTCTTGCTGATGGCGCTGTAACGCTGCTGCGTCCAACTGATCAACTCGGGCAAGCTTCGCATCTGCACCCCGCCGGGGAAGCACATGGCAAAGTCGGGGTGCAAAAAACTTTGGGCTTTTTGCAGATCGCGTTCTTGCATGGCTTGCAAAAAAGACTGCACCACCTCTGAAGCCACCGCATGCGCGGCACGGCCGCCGCTGAACACCTTGCCGTCACGCCGGTAGGTGCTGACCTCGTTGACAAAGACCGTGGTGCCCGCCTCCGGTGTGTCGATCACGGACCGCACGGCCTGGGCCACGCGGTTGACCATGCGGTGCTGTGTGTCTGGTGCGTAGCCCGGCAGTAAGGTGATCGAGACGACAGGCATGCGATCGAATCAAATACCCAGCCAGCCGTTGGTGCGGGCGAAGTGCAGCGCTTGTGTGCGGCTGTTGACGCCCAGGCGGCGGAACAGACGCCAGAAGTGCACCTTGACGGTGTGCTCGCTGATGTCGAGTTTTTCGGCGATGTCGCGGTTGGACAAGCCCTGGTCCAGCATCAGGATCAGTTGCTTTTGGCGTTTGGACAGTTTGGTCGGGCCGGCGGGTGTTGCCGCGTCTTCAATCGCCGCTTGCTCCTCGGTCACCAAAAGGCTGCGCAAGGCGGCAATGATCTGGGCGGGGCTGTTGGATTTTTCGATGAAGGCATCGGCACCCGCCTCAAGGCAACGCGCTTCGTATTCGCTGGCGCTGGAGCTGGTCACGACCGCCAAAGGGATGTCGGGGAACTTGGCTTTGAGAACCTGTACGCCGGACATGCCCAGGGTATCGGGCAGTTGAAGGTCAAGGCAAAACAGCTCTGGGAGGCCATTTTTTTCAACCGTAGATTCCACAACATTCAACTTGTGAATCGGGATGATTTTCAAGCCTGGTTTGACCCGATGCAGCAACATGGTCAATGCGTCACGCATCAAGGGGTGGTCGTCAATGACATAAACAGTCATGTTTTAATCTCCGCGCTAATCTGAAAGTACAAGGATATCAGTTTTGCCATAATTTTGCCATCTTTTTTATTGGAAACAACAAAATCATTTTTGGTTGGCCGCGGTGTGGGCTTTCAACAACGTCAAAACTTCGCTCAAAAAATCAGCAGTTTGGGGGACGAATTCAAGAACGGGCTTCAGGTCGGCCAGGGCGTCCGGTCCTTCTGATTGCAACCGGGCGATGGTTTGTCCAGCTTCCTTGGGCGAGGCAAATCCCAGGCTTTGCAGCAAGACCTGACCTTTTGCATCCACCAGCTTGAAATAGAACTGACCGTCTTGTTCGCGGTATTGTTTAAAGCTGGGCAGGGCGGTTTTGGTTTCTTTGGCCACCGGCACAGCGCTGCCCGATGACAAGGCGCGCAGGCCCACGGCATGGCGCAATTCGCGAATGAAGGGCGTGGCCAATTGGCGGGCTTTGTCGGCCCCTGCCAGCAAAATTTTGTCCATTTGCGCGGGGTTGTCGATCAGGCTTTGGTAGTGCTCGCGCATGGGGGCGATTTCGCGGTCGATGCGCTCGAACAGCATTTGCTTGGCATCCCCCCAGCCGATGCCCTCGTTATAGGCACGAACCATGGCGGCGGTTTCATCGGCATTGGAAAAGGCTTGGTAAATCTGGAACAGGGCGGAGCCTTCGGTGGCCTTGGGCTCGCCCGGCGCTTTGGAGTCGGTGACGATGCCGGCGATTTGCTTGCGCATTTGTGCAGCGGGTGCAAACAGCGGGATGGTGTTGTCGTAGCTCTTGCTCATCTTTCGGCCGTCCAGCCCCGGCAGCAGGGCCACCGATTCTTCGATCACGGCCTCAGGCAGCACAAAATGCTCGCCATACAAATGGTTGAAACTGGACGCCATGTCGCGCGCCATCTCGATGTGCTGGATCTGGTCACGGCCCACAGGCACTTTGTGCGCCTTGAACATCAAAATATCTGCGCCCATGAGCACCGGGTACATGAACAGGCCGGCCGTCACGTCGGCATCGGTGTCATGGCCTGCGGCGTTGTTTTTGTCCACCGCCGCTTTGTAGGCGTGGGCACGGTTGAGCACGCCCTTGCCGGTCACGCAGGTCAAGAGCCAAGTGAGTTCGGGGATTTCAGGAATGTCGGACTGGCGATAGAAAGTGACTTTGTCTGGGTCCAGGCCCGAGGCGATCCAGCTGGCGGCGATCTCGAGCGTGGAGCGCTGGATGCG
>JBIKRC010000047.1:0-10222 GCA_044349375.1 Limnohabitans sp. | reverse complement strand
TAACCAACGGCCGTCAGCGCACCAACAGCACAGGCACTTTGCAGTGCGCCAGCACCTGGGTGGCGACCGAGCCCATGACCAGGTTGCCCAAGGTGCCGTGGCCGTGCGAGCCCATCACCACCAAATCGAATTTGCCGCTGTCGGCCATCTTGGAGATGGTCTCACCCGCATGGCCCACTTTGGCCATGGTTTTGGCGTCGATGCCGTGACGCAACAAAAACTGGGTCACCGGGCTGAGCACTTTTTCGGCTGCGTCGCGGTGGTAGCTGTCAACCATCTCTTTGCCCACGGCGGCGCGTGCGCGGGGCGGCAGTTGGGGGTTCACCGTCAGCAGGGTGTAACGGTTGTTCGTGCTGAAAAGTTCGTCGTGCGTGGTCAAGTAGGCCAGCATTTTTTTGGTGTATTCACTGCCATCAACGGCCAATAAGATTTTCATGAGGGTCTCCTGTTGCGGATCAAACAAGCCTTCACTTTATGCCGTGCAGGGCCGTGAGGTCTTGACCTAGGTCATGCAATAAGAAGGTGGCGTGTGCCGTCACGTCGGGGCAGCGCTGACGCCTGCGCCACGAACCTCCAGCACACATTGCGGCTTGAACATCCCTTGCTCGTTCTTGCGGGCATAACCCAGTGGATTGGCCACCACGCGGCAGCCGTTTTGGGTGTAGTCGCTCGCGCAGTGCAAATGGCCGTGCAGCCAAAGTTGGGCGTGGGGCAGCAAGTGGTCGAGCGCGTTGCAAAACCCCGCTGTGCCTGGCACCCGGCCATAGCGTGGGTCGGCGCTGCTCAGACTGGGCGCAAAGTGGGTGACCACCACGGTCGGACCCGCAAAAGGCACGCTCAGTGCAGCGCTCAGCCAGTCCTGGCATTGCAGGGCTTGATCGCGCAGGCCCTCTGCCAGCCACGGTTCACCTTGGCGCGTGGTCAGGGTTTTGCGCAGGTAATAGTTGGCGGCGCGAAAGGCCTTGTCGCGGGCCTTGAGTTGGCGCGTGTACTGGCTGTTGGGGTGGCTGAAGTGCGCCGGGATTTTGTCGGTCAGTGGGTCGGGGATGGGCTGCCCGGCCAGCGGCCCCAGCGCATCAAAGTCGGTCCACAGCGTGGTGCCCACAAAGCGCACGCCGCCCAGTTGCAGCACTTCGCGCTCCAGCCAGGTGATGCCCAGCCGCTCGCAGGTTTGGCGCAGCCGGGTGTGCGTAGCGTCAAAGTCCAGCCCGTCGTACTCGTGGTTGCCGGGCACAAACAGCACGGGTGTGGGCCAGCCGTGCAGGGGCGAGAACCGCCCCAGACCGAAGTCGCCGTCGCTTGCGCTGGCCAGGGCCGAGCCCGCTTGGTAAGAGCCAATGTCGCCCGCGAGCACCAGCACATCGGCACCCGGGGCTGGGCTGGGCGTGAAGTCCGGGTTGGTCTCCAGGTGCAGGTCGGATAGGAGTTGGATGTTCATGTTGGAGTGTCGTGGGTCGGCACAGCGTTGGAAAAAGCCTGCTGGGCCACTTGTTGCAGTTGGGTGCGCAGCCATTGGTGTGGACTGTCTTGTTGCCGTTTGCGGTGCCACAGGGCATGCACTTGCACGGGCGGCACGTCAAAGGGCAACTCGTGCAGCGCCAGTTCATGGGCAATGCCGGTGGTGGGCACAAAGTGGCGTGGCAACACCGTGAGCAAGTCGGAGTTCACCACCACCCGCCCGGCCGTGAAAAATTGGTTCACCGTGAGCACGATGCGCCTTTGCCGCCCGATGGTGGCCAGGGCTTCGTCCACAAAACCGTATGCACGACCGGAAAAGCTGACCAGCAAATGCCGTGCAGCGCAATAGGCCTGCAAGCTGATGGGCCGTTTGGCCAACGGGTGGCCCTTGCGCATCACGCACACGTATTCGCCCGAATACAGGCGCTGGTGTTCAAAGGGAATGGCCTCGCCCGACTGGGCCCGTGCCGTCAGGTCGGCCAGCACCGCCGGAAAGTAACCCAAGGCGATGTCGGCGCTGTCTTCGCTCAGCAACTTGCGCGGGTCGCGCGTGGTCAGGGGCAGCACCCGCAAGGACACGCCGGGGGCCTGCAGCTCCAGCTGGCGGGCCAGCCCGCCCATCAGTTCAGCGGCGGTGGCGTCGGCCATCGCCAACACAAAAGTGCTGCTGGCTTGCTGGGGCTCGAAAGCGCTGGGCACGATCGCTGCCTGCAATTGGCGCAAGGCCTCGCGCACGCTGGGCCACAGGGCCAGAGCCCGGGGTGTGGGCTCCATGCCGTGGCCGTGGCGGCGCACCAGTTCATCGCCCAAGACCTCGCGCAACCGACGCAAGGCATTGCTCACGGCCGGTTGGGTGAGTGACAGGTTGTGCGCGGCCCGGGTCAGGCTGCGTTCAGCCATGACTTCGTCAAACACCCGCAGTAAGTTCAGGTCGAGGGTGCGAAAAGAGGACGGGATGGGGGAGGGCATGGGAGATCTTTAACTATCACCATTATGAATGAATGTCATTATGAAGATAAAGTTGAACGACATTGGTAAAAACCCTATGATCCAGAGCATGGTTTTGTTGATTTGGGTTGCCAAAGAAAACAAAACCGAATCAAGGGAACACAAAATGAACACCACTGCCAAATCTATCCTGGGCACCATGCCCGCCGTTTCTGAGGCACTCACCGCCCCCAGCACCTCCAGCAAAACCCTGGCGAACCTGTTGCTTGCCGCAGGTGTGGCCGCACTGGTCGTCGGTGTCGATCAGATGATCGACAGCTGGGCCCAATCCCATGTGGTTGCCGCATGGCTGGCGCTGTGGGCCGTGGCCGTGCTGGCCATTTGGGTGCTGCGCGGCCTGACACGCCACTTGGCGCAAAACCTGATGACCGGGCTGGACGCCTGGTCGGCCCATTTGGCCCGCGGCCGCGCCGACGAGCGTTTGTGGTCCATGGCCCAGTCTGATCCCCGATTGATGAGCGAGTTGCAAGTGGCCATGGACCGCGCCAGCGAAGCCACAGGCCCGGTCCGTGACCTGGAAACCCTGATGACCCGCAGCGCCGCCCGACTGGTGCGTGACCGCATGTACTACATCTGAAGTCCTGTCCCCGGGGTCCTGCGGTGAGCCACACGATCAAAGGCCTCCTTGCGGAGGCCTTTTTTCTTGCGCAAGTTGGTGGGCCCCGTTGGCCGCTTCAAGCCGAAGGCCGAGACGCCAAATAAATGCCGGGCAAGATCAGCGCCGCGCCCATCAGGTGGTGCCAACCCATGGCTTCACCCAGCACCAGCCAAGCGGCCAGGCCGCCATACAAGGGCCCTAGGTACAAACTGGCGGCAACCCGGCTGGCGCCCAAGACCTTTTGGCAAAAGCCATAGGCCCAATACGCCCCAATGCCTGGCAACAAGCCCGCTGCCACCACCAAGAGGGTAGCCTGCGGGGTCCAAGCGGGTGTGTCGGCTTGAACGAATTCCCACGCGGCAAAGGGCAGCAACACCAGCATGCCGCCCATGCAAATCGCAGCCAAACGCGCGGTGGAGCCCAGCGGTGTGGGCCACTTTTTTTGCAGCAAGGCATAAGCAGCCCACGACACCATGGCCAGCACGATCCAGCCGTCACCGGCAACCCATTGCACCTGGCCCAAGGCCAGCCATTGGCCTTTGACCACAACATGGAACACGCCCGCCATGGCGATCACCACGCCCAAGCCCTGGCGCACCGAAAACCGCTCTCCCAGCCACCACACCGCGGCCACGGCGATTATCACGGGTGAGGCGGCGTAAATGAGCGCAATGTTCATGGCCGAGGTGGTTTGTGCGCCTTGGTAAACCCACGCCCCACAAATCAACATGCCCAAGGCCCCCAGCACCATGTAACGACCCGCATCGCCCAGCGTGCTGTGTCGCTCGCGCCACAGTTCACTGCGCGCAAAAAACGCCAGGATCACCCCCGCCAAAGCCCAGCGACCCAAGGCCAGCATGTGGGGCTCCACCACGCCGATGGCGCTGCGTGCCACGACGTAATTGACCGACCACAAGGCCGGTGTCACCCACATCAACCACGAGGCGATGCGGATGCGGGATTCAGGGGTATTCAACAAAGACATGGCCCCGATTGTGCAGGCCAAAAAAAACCGCCCCGGTTTGTGGTGGCCGGGGCGGTTGGAGACTCAGACGCCGGAGGGGCGCAGAACCTGATTTTTAAGCCAGACGCGACTGCAGTGCCGCTTTGGTGTCCAACAAGGCCTGGGGCAGGTGGTAGCTCAGCTGCGCAAAGAGCTCGTCGTGCAGTTTGAACTCGGCTTGCCAGGCGGCGGGGTCGATGCTGGTGACGGACTTGAATTGCTCAGTGCTGAACGCGATGCCGTTCCAATTGATTTCACTGTAGGTGGGCACGATGCCGAACATGGTCTCTTCGCCCTGGGCGTTGCCTTCCATGCGGTCGATCATCCACTTGAGCACGCGCATGTTGTCGCCATAGCCGGGCCAGACAAAAGAGCCGTCTTCGCCCTTGCGGAACCAGTTCACACAGTACATGGCGGGCAGTTTGTGGCCTGCGGCGGTGGCCTTGGCACCCGTGTCCAGCCAGTGCTGGAAGTAGTCGCTCATGTTGTAGCCGCAAAACGGCAGCATGGCGAAGGGGTCACGGCGCACCACGCCTTGCGCGCCAAAGGCTGCAGCGGTGGTTTCTGACCCCATGGTCGCGGCCATGTACACGCCCTCGGTCCAGCTGCGCGCTTCGGTGACCAGCGGCACGGTGGTCGAGCGGCGGCCGCCAAACATGAAGGCGTCGATGGGCACGCCTGCAGCGTCGTCCCAAGCAGGGTCGAGTGCGGGGTTGTTGGTGGCGGCCACCGTAAAGCGGGCGTTGGGGTGAGCGGCTTTGGCGCCGGTTTCTTTGGCGATCTGGGGGGTCCAGTCTTTGCCTTGCCAGTCGATCAGGTGATCGGGCAACTTGCCGGTGTCTTTTTCCATGCCTTCCCACCAGACATCGCCGTCGTCCGTGAGGGCCACGTTGGTGAAGATCGCGTCCTTGTGCAGGCTCAGCATGCAGTTGGGGTTGGTCTTCATGTTGGTGCCGGGGGCCACGCCAAAGTAACCGGCTTCGGGGTTGATGGCGTACATCTTGCCGTCGGTGTGGGGCTTGACCCAAGCGATGTCGTCGCCAACGGTGGTGACTTTCCAGCCATCAAACGCCGCTGGCGGCACCAGCATCGAAAAGTTGGTCTTGCCGCAGGCACTGGGGAAAGCGGCCGCAACGTGGTATTTCTTGCCTTGGGGGTTGGTCACGCCCAAAATCAGCATGTGCTCAGCCAGCCAGCCTTGGTCGCCAGAGGGGCCGCTTGCAGCTTGTTTGCCCATGTTGGAGGCGATGCGCAGCGCAAAGCACTTCTTGCCCAGCAGCGCGTTGCCGCCGTAGCCCGAACCGTAAGACCAGATCTCGCGGGTCTCGGGGTAGTGCACGATGTATTTGGTGCTGGGGTTGCACGGCCAAGAGGTTTTGTCTTTTTCACCAGCAGCCAAAGGCGCGCCCACGGTGTGCATGCACGGCACAAACTCGCCATCGGTGCCCAGCACGTCAAATACGGCTTTGCCCATGCGGGTCATGATCTTCTGGTTCACGACCACGTAAGCGCTGTCGCTCAGCTCAATGCCGATATGGCTGATGTGCGAGCCCAAGGGGCCCATGGAGAAAGGCACCACGTACATCGTGCGGCCCGCCATGCAACCGTCAAACAGAGGGTTGAGGGTGGCCCGCATTTGCGCAGGTTCCATCCAGTTGTTGGTCGGGCCAGCGTCTTCTTTTTTGGCCGAGCAGATGTAGGTGCGGTCTTCCACACGGGCCACGTCCGACGGGTCGGAGCAAGCCAGGAACGAGTTGGCGCGCTTGGCGGGGTTGAGCTTTTTGAAGGTGCCCGCAGCCACCAGCTCTGCGCAAAGGCGGTCGTATTCTTCTTGCGAGCCGTCGCACCAGTAAATGTCGGCGGGCTTGCACAGGGCGGCCATTTCGGCGACCCAGGCGATCAGTTTGGCGTTCTTGACGTAATTGGGCGTATTGAGGGCCAGGCCCTGCATCACGGGTGAGTTCATGGGAAATGCTCCAAGTTTAAAAATCGTTTTTTCAAAACCTCTGCGCAGGGGCTTTGAAAAAACGGCTGTGGGGCTGAGATACTGAAGGCTTTCGTCACTTGGAAAAGTGGATGTAACGGCGTTGTAACCAGCGGGCCTCGATTTTAGGGAGACTGCCTGTTTTGTGCCTGTCAGGTGGGCTGAAAACCTCTTTAAAACTATGCAAAAGAAGCATGACGTTATGCGGGGCACTTTGGGGTCGGGTTTCAAGCCCCTGCGGCGCTTTGGGCTGTTGGCGGTCTTGGCGGCCTCGTGGTTCGTCCCGTGGGCGGCACAGGCACAAAGCCCGGTTCGAATCAAAATCGCCGCTGCCAGCAACCTGAAGTTTGTACTGGCTGACTTGGCAAGCCAGTACAGGCAACAAACAGGCGTTCAGGTGGATGTGAATCTGGGCGCATCCGGCAACCTGGCGCGGCAGATCTTGCAGGGCTTGCCGGTGGCGCAATTCATCTCGGCCGACGAGGTTTGGGTGGCTGAATTGGCCAAAGCCGGACGCACGGTGGACGCGGGTCAGCGCTATGCCACGGGCCGCCTGGCGCTGATCGTGCCTAAAAATTCAGCACTGCCGCTGGCCCAAGGCTTGGCGGCCGTGGTGCGTGCGATGAAGCCGGGCGACAAATTCGCCATCGCCAACCCGGCGCTGGCCCCGTATGGTGTGTCCGCCGTGGAGGCTTTGCAGCGTGCAGGTGTTGGGCCGCTGCCTGCAAACCAGAAAGTGCTGGGCGACCACATCGGCCAGACCACCCAGTTTGTGGCCACGGGTGCGGCGCAGGCGGGCATCACTGCATTGGCGCTGGCCCAAGCCCCTGAGATCGCCCACAGCGTGCAGGTCTTGCCGCTGCCCGCTGACCTGCACGCCCCCTTGCACCAGCGCATGGTGCTGCTCAAGGGCGCGGGTGCGGCGGCGGCAGACTGGCACCGGTTTTTGCTCAGCCCGACCGCCCAGGCTGTGTTTGTGCGGCACGGCTACGCCTTGCCGCAATAATCCAGGCCAACATCTAATTTTTCAGCTCTGCCTTCAAACCACACCCCATGGATTGGTCCGCCCTTCACGTTTCACTGACCCTGGCTGCTCTGACCACCTTGGCTTTGCTGCCCGTGGGCTTGGCGCTGGCCCGCTGGCTGGCCGTGACCGCCTGGGCCGGGCGGCCGGTGGTGGAGGCTTTGCTGCTGCTGCCATTGCTTTTGCCGCCCACGGTGATCGGTTTTTACTTTTTGGTGGCCTTTGGCCAGGGAAGTACCTTGGGGGCGTGGCTCGCGGCATCGGGTATTCGGCTGGTGTTCACCCTCGAAGGCCTCTTGCTGGTGAGCGTGTTGGTCAACCTGCCTTTCATGGTTCAACCGATTCAGCGGGCGTTTGCGGCGGTGCCGCACAGCCTGCGCGAGGCGGCTTGGGTCTCGGGCCTGTCCACTTGGCAGACGTTTTGGCGCATCGAATTGCCTTTGGCCTGGCCCGGTTTGCTGGCGGGCATGGCCCTCACCGTGGCGCACACTTTGGGCGAATTTGGTGTGGTGCTCATGGTGGGCGGCAACATCGAAGGCGAGACGCGCACCCTGTCGGTGTCGCTGTACGACAAGGTGCAGGGCATGGATTTGCAGTCGGCCCATGTGATGGCGCTGGCGCTGGTGGGCGTGTCTTTGCTGGCGCTCACGCTGGTGTTGGCCTTTGACCGGGTGGGCCAGCGCGGCCGAGCCCTGCAGGAGCGCTGATGCAAGGCTTGCAAGTGCAACTGCGCTCGGCCAGCCCGATTCGGCTGGAGGCTGAATTTGACTGCGGCGCGGGCGAGTTGGTGGCCCTGGTCGGGCCGTCGGGCAGTGGCAAAACCAGCATGCTGCGCGCCATTGCCGGCCTGTGGACGCCTGCCGATGTGCAAGGCCACATTCGGGTGGCGGGCCAGGCTTGGCTGGACACGGCAGCGGGCGTGCAGCTGACTCCGCAGCAGCGCCGGGCGGGCCTGGTGTTCCAGCATTACGCGCTGTTTCCGCACATGACGGCGCAGGCCAACGTGGCGCTGGCCGCTGGGCCGGATTGGTCGAGCGCCGATGTGCAGACTTTGTTGGCCCGCTTGGGGCTGGCTTTGCTCAGCGAGCGCAGGCCCTCGCAACTGTCTGGCGGTCAGCAGCAGCGCGTGGCGCTGGCGCGGGCGCTGGTGCGGGTCATGCCGACGCCCTCTTGGGCTTCAACCCCGACCCATTTGCCCGGTGTGTTGTTGCTGGACGAGCCGTTTTCTGCGGTGGATGCGCCCACGCGCCAGACGCTGTACCGCGAGCTGGCCGCGCTGCGCCAAAAGGTGTCGGTGCCCATGCTGCTGGTGACGCACGACCTGGGAGAAGCCCGCCGCTTGGCCGACCGCGTGGTGATCGTGGACGCGGGCCAGACCCTGCAAACCGGCGAGCCCGCCCGCGTGTTTGCCAGCCCGCGCAACGCCCGGGTGGCCGAACTGGTGGGCATTCAAAACCATTTTGAGGGCCGCTTTTTCAAGGACCACGCTGGCTGGGGGCGCTTGCGCTGGACCGATGCGGCGTCATCAGACACCGGTCTGGACTTAGCGGTGTTCGACAAGAACAAGATCGACGACGGCACCCAGGTGACTTGGGTGCTGAACGGGGAACAGGTGGACGTGATGGCCGATGGCGAGGCGCCCAGCATTGCGCCGCTAGGTCACACCCGTTTGCGTTGCCAGTTGCTGGAGGTTTTGTCGCTGGGTGAAATCAGTTTGTGCACGCTCAGGCCCGAAGCCTTGCCCAGCCAAACCATCACCCTGAACCTGACCAGCCGCCTGCTGCAGCGTTTGCAGGTTGGCTCGGGGGGTTGGGTTCAGCTGCAAATCGCACCAGAGGCACTGCACATCATGCCGGTACGGACAAAATAAAACCCGCAAAGCGCGCGCTGTTGCGGGTTGGGCTTGGAGGGTGCCGCCAGGGCGGGGCACCCGACTGGGCCGGGGCCTCAGGCCATGACCACGGCAATGAAAGCCAGCAGGAAAATCAGCACGGCACCAGCGGCCGGAATGACCACGGGAATGTGCTTGACCACGTTTTCAACGGGATCGTCAGAAGTGTGTGCGTCGTTGTGATTGGACATGGGGAGCCTCAGAACAAGAATGGCCGTATTGTAGCCACGCCCGGCTGGCGGGCCGCTGACAACCCGGCTCACATCAGGGCATAGGTGGTGCTGGCTCGAAAAACGCTCTTGCCGTCGTCGGCCCCGGCCAAGTCAATTTCGCCAAAGGCCATGGCCTTGCCAGCGCGCAGCACCCGGGCCGTGACCAGCGCGTCCTGGCCTGACAGCGGTTTCATGAAGCTGCTGGACAGCTGCACCGTGCTGCAGGGCCGGAACTGCCCAAAGTGGCTGATCAGCGCCAGCACCATGGCCGTGTCGGCCGCCGCCATCATGGCCTGCCCGCAAAGCATGCCACCCACCCGCGACAACTGGTCACTTTGTGGCAAGCGCAGGGTCACGCTGTCGGCGTCAAAGCGCTCGACACGCAAGTTCAGAGTCTGCACCCAGGGGGCGAAAAGGTCGGAAAGGGCTTGCTGCAGGGTGTCGGTGGTCATGGGGTTCATGGTGCGAGTTTAAACAAGGGTCCACACGATGGGCTTGTTTGGGCCCTGCAATTCAAACTTGAACACTATCTCTCCACGATGGCTATTTACACCCTTGTTCTCGGCGCTGGCCGAGCCCGCCTTGAGCGTGCCACTGGCGGGTGCCGTGTGTTGATTGGATCCTTGGGGGGTGAACCATCCCGGAGCTTTGGTGCAGCCTTATGCCGTGCTGTTGATGGCCCGTGGCGGACGTTTGTTGACGGGCGATGCCTCCAGCTTGATCAGAAGATAGCCGGTTCCGGATCGTATAAAAAAGGTCGTTGGTGTTCGACGGCAATTCGTGCCTGGTGGTGGTCCACTTTCAGCCTAAAGCACAGGGGTGCCCGAACCGCAAGCCGAGTGGCATCGGCCTGCGTCAGGGGCTGCCTGCTGAAACTCAACGCAACATTTGCGGTCCATCACTCATTCTTGAACACAAACTCCTGGGTCGCGGTGATTTCTCCGGATTCGGCTGTGCACTTGTATTGCAGCATCGCCGCTCTGACTGCTGCGTGAAACACGCTAGGCCCAGACAGAATCGTCACCTCCTTGACCACGCCCTCTT
>JBIKRC010000370.1:0-2672 GCA_044349375.1 Limnohabitans sp. | reverse complement strand
TGCTCGATCTCGCTGCGGCGCGCACCGATCTTGGTCTGGCCAAATTCTTGGCGCACAGTGCCCAGCTCGTCGCCAATGATGGTCGACACACGCTCAGGCTTGGACAGAATGTCCAGCAGGTCTTCGATCTCAGTCATGACCTCTTTGTATTCGGCCACGATCTTGTCTTGTTCCAGACCGGTCAGGCGCTGCAGGCGCATCTGCAAGATTTCTTGTGCTTGTGTGTCCGAAAGGCGGTACAGGCCGTCCTGGCCCAAACCGTATTCGCGCTCCAGACCTTCGGGGCGGTAGTCGTCGGCATTCACCACCGAGCCATCGCCCTTGGCGCGGGTCAGCATGGTGCGTACCATCTGGCTGTCCCAGCCGCGGTTCATCAGTTCCACCTTGGCCACAGGCGGGGTGGGTGCGCCGCGGATGATGGCAATGAAATCGTCGATGTTGGCCAAAGCGACCGCCAGGCCTTCCAGCACATGGCCACGGTCGCGGGCTTTGCGCAGCTCAAACACCGTGCGGCGAGTCACCACTTCGCGGCGGTGCTGCAAGAAGACCTGGATCAGGTCTTTCAGGTTGCACAGCTTGGGTTGGCCGTCGATCAAGGCCACCATGTTCATGCCAAAGGTGTCTTGCAGCTGGGTCTGTTTGTAAAGGTTGTTCAGCACCACCTCAGGCACCGCGCCGCGCTTGAGCTCGATCACCAGGCGCATGCCCGATTTGTCGGACTCGTCCTGAATGTGGCTGATGTCTTCGATTTTTTTCTCGTGCACCAACTCGGCCATGCGCTCTTGCAAGGTCTTTTTGTTGACCTGGTAGGGTAACTCGTCGACCACGATGCACTGGCGTTGGCCCTTGTCGATGTCTTCAAAGTGGCACTTGGCGCGCATGACCACGCGGCCGCGGCCGGTGCGGTAACCATCCTTGACGCCGGTCATGCCGTAGATGATGGCGCCCGTGGGGAAATCGGGCGCGGGCACGATTTCCATCAGTTCGTCGATGGATGCTTCGGGGTTGCGCAGCAAATGCAGGCAAGCGTCCACCACCTCGTTCAGGTTGTGCGGCGGGATGTTGGTGGCCATGCCCACGGCAATACCGCCCGAACCGTTGATCAGCAAATTGGGCAAACGCGAGGGCAGAACCAGGGGTTCTTTTTCAGAGCCGTCGTAGTTGGGGCCGAAGTCGACAGTGTCTTTGTCGATGTCGCCCAGCATCTCGTGGGCGATCTTGGCCAGGCGGATTTCCGTATACCGCATGGCGGCAGCATTGTCGCCATCGACCGAGCCGAAGTTGCCTTGGCCATCGACCAACATGTGGCGCATGGAAAAGTCTTGCGCCATGCGCACGATGGTGTCGTAGACCGACTGGTCGCCGTGGGGGTGGTATTTACCAATCACGTCACCCACGATACGGGCCGACTTTTTGTAAGGGCGGTTCCAGTCGTTGTTCAGCTCGTGCATCGCAAACAGTACGCGACGGTGAACCGGTTTCAGGCCGTCCCGGGCATCGGGCAGTGCACGACCGACAATCACGCTCATGGCGTAATCGAGGTAGCTGCGCCGCATTTCCTCTTCCAGACTGATGGGCAGTGTTTCTTTGGCGAACTGGGTCATATGTAAGAGAGGCAAAAGTGGCGCGGTGTAAACCATCCATTTTAGGTGCAAGCGGCTGTCGCGTCCATGCAACATTTGGCATGCAAATGTGTTCACCTTTGGCTGTCTGACCGGCATTTGACCGAGCCCGCCGCGGTCTATGGCACAATAAAAAGCAACGCAGCGGGTGACGGTCATCTGCAGCGTCATTTTTTCGCAGCGCGTCTGCGGCTTTACCCCTCAAGAGGAAGACCATGAAAAAACTGAACAAAGTGGCTATGCTGTTGGCTACAGCAGCGCTCGCATCCGCCGCTGGTGCTCAAACCATCGACAACTGGCGCAACGGCACAGGCGACTTGGTCTGGAAGAACGGCACCAACGAACTGTGCTGGCGTGATGCCAACTGGACACCTGCTACAGCCGCTGCCGGTTGCGACGGTGCCATCGTGGCCAAGCCAGCCGCTGCTGCTGCTCCAGCAGCACGCCCTGCCGCTCCTGCCGCTTCTGCTCCAGCAGCTCGCCCTGCTGCTGCAGCCCCTGCTCCCGCCGCCGCTGCACCACGTCCAGCTGCACTTCCACCAGCCGCAGCTACCAAAGTCACTTACGCCGCTGACGCGTTCTTTGACTTCGACAAGTCGGTCCTGAAGGCCGAAGGCAAAGCCAAGCTGGACGACCTGGTTGGCAAGGTCAAGGGCATCAACCTGGAAGTCATCATTGCCGTGGGTCACACCGACTCCGTGGGTTCTGACGCTTACAACCAGAAGCTGTCGGTCAAGCGCGCTGACGCTGTGAAGGCCTATTTGGTGACCAAGGGCATCGAAAAGAACCGCGTTTACACCGAAGGCAAAGGCGAGAAGCAGCCCGTGGCTGACAACAAGACTTCTGCCGGCCGTTCCAAGAACCGCCGCGTGGAAATCGAAGTGGTGGGTACACGTCCAAACAAGTAATCCCTTACCGGATCACGCCGAAAAGCCCCAGCAATGGGGCTTTTTTTCGTCTGTCTTTCATGGCTTGTGGTCTGTTCACCGACAATCAACACCCATGACCACAAGCACCAACAACGTCGACCCGGCCGAACTGGCCAAGTTT
>JBIKRC010000369.1:0-2673 GCA_044349375.1 Limnohabitans sp. | reverse complement strand
GCCTTGGTTCTCCTTGATCACGGTCTGGATGCTCTCGCCCATCGAGCCCAAATGCACCGGCATGTGCGGCGCGTTGGCGATCAAATGGCCTTCGGCGCTGAACAGCGCACACGAAAAGTCCAGCCGCTCCTTGATGTTGACCGAGTAGGCCGTGTTTTGCAGCTGCAGCCCCATTTGCTCGGCGATGTTCATGAACAGGTTGTTGAACACCTCCAGCAGCACCGGGTCGGCCTGCGTGCCTGCGGCGTGTTGCACCGCGCGCGCTTGCACGCGGACCAACAGCAAATGGTCCAGCGCGGTGAGGCGCGCTTGCCAACCGGCTTCCACCACCGTGGTGGCGTTTTTCTCGGCAATGATGGCCGGGCCATCAATCACATCGCCGGGGCGCATGTCTTCGCGCACCACCAGCGCGGCATCCTGCCACTGGGCCACGCCTTGCGCGTTGGCGGCATAGACCTGCACCGTGTCGCGGCGCGGCACATCGCGCTGCGGGTGCACGGCCAAAACCGCTTCTTCGGGGGCATCGCCGGGCAGCACCGCCTCGACCGAAACCGCCTCAACCACCAAGGCTTTACCCTGCATCAAAAAGGCAAAGCGCTGGCGGTAAGCCGCCTCAAACCCGGCCACCAGTTGGGCTTGATCGCCCCAAGGCACGACCAGCGCCGAGTCGGTGCCTTCGTAGCGCAAATGCGCGCGTTGGCGCAGCTCGATGCGGTCGGTACCTCCGGCATCCACGCCCATTTGCGCCAGCAAGGCTTGGCGCGAGGTCTCGCCCAAAGCCTGCAAGCGCTCGGCCATGAAGGGCATGGCAGCTGCATCCAAGCGCCGCTCAATCGATTCCTCGCGCATCACGTTCTGGTCGGCCAAGCCCATGCCGTAGGCCGAGAGCACACCCGCCAGCGGGTGCACCATCACTTGCGACATGCCCAGAGCATCGGCCACCAGACAAGCGTGCTGCCCGCCTGCCCCGCCAAAACATTGCAGGGTGTAACGCGTCACGTCGTAGCCCCGCGCCACTGAAATTTTCTTGATCGCGTTGGCCATCTGCTGCACCGCGATCTGGATGAAGCCATGCGCCACATCTTCAGCGGCACGCCCGGTTTGTGTGGCCAGTTTTGCAAAATGCCTGCGCACCACTTCGGCGTCCAGCGGCTGGTTCGCCTCCGGCCCAAACACCGAGGGGAAAAACTTCGGCTGCACCTTGCCCACCATCACGTTCGCATCGGTCACGGCCAGCGGCCCGCCGCGTCGGTAACTGGCGGGCCCGGGGTTGGCCCCTGCGCTTTGCGGCCCCACCCGAAAACGCGCACCGTCATAGGCCAGCAAAGACCCGCCGCCTGCGGCCACGGTGTGGATGCTCATCATCGGCGCGCGCATGCGCACACCCGCCACCTGCGTTTCAAACTCGCGCTCGAACTGCCCAGCAAAGTGCGACACATCGGTGGACGTGCCGCCCATGTCAAAACCAATTACCTTGTCGTGACCCGCCAACTGCGCGGTGCGGGCCATGCCCACAATGCCGCCCGCCGGGCCACTCAAAATCGCATCCTTGCCAGCGAACACCTGCGCATCGGTGAGGCCGCCAGAGGACTGCATGAACATCAGCTTCACGCCCGGCATTTCGCTCGCCACCTGGTCCACATAGCGCCCCAGAATGGGTGACAAATACGCGTCCACCACCGTGGTGTCACCCCGGCTGACCAGCTTCATCATAGGGCTGGTCTGGTGCGAGGTGCTGACCTGTGTGAAGCCCACCTCTCGCGCCAGGCGCGCCGCAGCCAGCTCGTGCGCCGTGTGCCGCCAGCCGTGCATGAACACAATGGCCACCGAGCGCACACCTTGCTGGTGCGAATGCTTCAATTGGGTGCGCAAATGCGCCTCATCGAGGGGCTGCAAGACCTCACCATCCACCGTCACGCGCTCTTGGGCCTCCACCACGGCGCTGTAGAGCAACTCGGGCAGCACGATTTGGCGGTCAAACAAACGCGGACGGTTTTGATACGCAATGCGCAGCGCATCGCCAAAGCCTTGCGTGGTGACCAGCAGCGTCGCCTCACCCTTGCGCTCCAACAGTGCGTTGGTGGCCACGGTGGTGCCCATCTTCACGCACTCGACCAGCTCAGGCGTGACCGGCTCGCCAGCTTTCAGGCTCAGCAAATGGCGGATGCCCGCCACCGCCGCGTCGCGGTATTGCTCGGGGTTCTCGCTCAGCAGTTTGTGCGTCACCAAGCTGCCATCCGGGCGCTTGCCGACCACATCGGTGAAGGTGCCGCCCCGGTCGATCCAGAATTGCCAACGGTTTTTGCCAGCGGGTGTGATGGTGGATTCGCTCATAAGTCACTCAACAATCAGGATTCAAAAAAACAGGTTCACAAAGAAGCCGCAGCGCGCGCCGCCTGGTCGTACATGCCTGAGAGCACGCGCAACAAGCGGGCCAGCTCGCCAATGTCACGGTTCAGGCCATCGTCGGCTTTCAGGGCGTCAATCAAGCAGCTCTCACGGATGTCACGGTAGCGCTGCACAAAAGCACGCCCTGCGTCGGTCGCCGCATAGGTGACCTCTTTGCCATGCTTTTGCGACATCACCACGCCCAAGCCTTGCAGTTTTTTCAGGGCGTAATTCACCAAGTGGGTGTCTTCGATGTTCATGATGAAACAGATGTCGGCCAGGCGT
>JBIKRC010000368.1:0-2684 GCA_044349375.1 Limnohabitans sp. | reverse complement strand
ATGTTGGGCCTGAAAAGTGGGCTGTGCGTTCAGCCGAGCTTGCGCTTGAGGCGAACTTCTTCGACCTTCACACCGCCCAGGGGCACGGTACGCGCCGTGTTCATCTCGCGCTTGAAGCCAGCCAGGTCGTGAAAGCGCAAAGTGCGCTCGTGCAAGAGCGGCAGCCACACGGTGACGTCAGTGCAGTCTTCGTCTTCCAGCCCTTCACGGGCCGCGTCCCACAGGGCCAGGCCAATGCCCTGACCAATGCGGTCGGGCGCGGCGTAGATGGCCCAGATTTCGCCTGTGGTGTTTTTGCTCTTGGGGTCACGCGAGCGGTCAAAGCCCACAAAGCCCACGATCTCGCGGCCCTCCACCGCCACCATGACCTGCGGCTCGCCGTACTCAATGGCCTCTTTCCAGAAGGACACGCGTTTGGGCATGGGCGTGGCGTCCCAATGGGCATCGGGCACTTGGCCTTCGTAGGCGGCGCGGCAGGCGCTCACATGCAATGCGGCCACGGCAGGCGCGTCTTGGAGGGTGGCAAATCGGACTTGGATATCGGACATGGCTTGAACAGATGAGAGGAAAACAACGCACTTGGGGCCAAAGGGCTTTCGGCGCAAAACCCGACATTGTCGCCGCTTCGGTTATCTTCAAGGCATGAGGATGTTTCTAAGCCGTCAGAATTTCACAGCGCCCAGGCCGCCAGCCCCCCAGGGCCAACCCACACACCCCAGCTTGCGCCAGACCTCCAGCGGGTTTTTCAAAGGCCTCATTTGGGCCGCATTCGCGCTGTGCGCGGGTGCCGCGAGCGCACAAACCCCGCCCCGCTTTGCCGACGACATGGCCGAGCGCACCCGCGCTTGCACCGCCTGTCATGGCGAGCAAGGTCGCGCCGGTCCCGACGGTTATTACCCGCGCCTGGCGGGCAAACCGGCCGGCTACCTGCACAACCAGCTGCGCAATTTCGCGCAAGGCCGCCGCCATTACGACCTGATGGCCCGCTTGGTCGACCCTTTAACCGACGCCTATTTGGGCGAGATGGCCCAGTACTTTGCCAACTTGCAGCTGCCCTACCCTGCCCCCACCGCGAACAACGCGATCACACCCGAGCGCCTGGCCAAAGGCCAGCAATTGGTAACCCAAGGCGACGCCACCCGTGGCCTGCCCGCTTGCACCCAATGCCACGGCGTCCGCTTGACGGGCGTGCAGCCCAACGTGCCGGGGCTGCTAGGCTTGCCGCTCGACTACCTGAACGCCCAGCTGGGCGCCTGGCAAACCGCACAACGCCGTGCCCACGCGCCCGATTGCATGGCCGAAATCGTCAAACGCATGCCCGCGCAGGACCTGATCGCGGTGTCGAGCTGGCTGGCCCGCCAGCCGCTGCCGGCCGACACCCGGCCTGCCGAACGCCCACCAGCGGGTCCTGCTTTGCCCGATGCTTTGCGCTGCGGCAGTGCGCCGGAGTTGTCTGCCACAGCCGCCAAACCCCTGAACGGGGGCAAGCCATGAAGCACTCCAGACAAGGCATGCACCCGGTCAAACGCCTGGGCTGGGTCACGCTGATCAGCTTGGTCGTGTTGGCCATGGGGGTGGTGTGGGACAACTGGGGCGACCTGCTGCTGCCCACCCCAACCACGGCTACCGAAACAGCGCAAACCCCACAGACCAGCGCAGCCCAAATCGAACAAGGCCGCTACCTGGCCCTGGCGGGCAACTGCATGGCCTGCCACACCACCCGGGGCGGCACACCTTTTGCGGGCGGGCGGCGCATCGACACGCCCTTTGGCGGCGTGTTCAGCAGCAACCTCACGCCCGACCCAGCCACTGGCTTGGGGCAATGGACTGCGCAAGACTTCTGGCAAGCCATGCACCGTGGCCGCTCCAAAGATGGGCGCTTGCTGGCCCCGGCTTTCCCCTACAACCACACCAGCGTCATCACGCGCCAGGACAGCGATGCCATGTTGGCTTGGCTCAAGACCCTGCCCCCGGTGGTGCAGGCCCAGCCTGCCCACACCCTGGTCTGGCCCGTGGGCACGCAGCCCGCACTGGCCGTGTGGCGCAGCCTGTTTTTTGAACCCAGCCCTTTTCAAGCCGACAAGTCGCAAAGCGCTGAATGGAACCGGGGCGCTTACCTGGTGCAAGGCCTGGGCCACTGCGCCGCATGCCACAGCCCACGTAACGCGCTGGGGGCCAACGGATCCGTCAGCGATTTATCCGGCGGCCTGATGCCGGTGGTCAACTGGTACGCCCCCGACCTGACGCGCGAGGCCGAATCGGGCTTGGCCAGCACCCCCTTGCCCGAGATCGTGCGCCTGCTGCGCACCGGCGGCTCGGCCACGGCGCAGACCAACGGCCCCATGGGCGAAGTGGTTCAGCACAGCCTGCAGCACCTGAAAGAAACCGACTTGCAAGCCATGGCCGTGTACCTGCAGTCACGCGCCCAAAACACACCCCAGCCCGCGCCAGCGGAGGTCAAGCCCAACCGCATCAGCCTTCAAGTGGCCACCTTGGGGGGCAAAGTCTATGAAAACCAGTGCCTGCAGTGCCACGGCGAACAAGGCGAGGGCGTGAAAACCGCCTCGGGCGAGGTGGCCTACCCCGCCTTGGCGGGCAACCGCGCCGTTCTGTTGAACGACCCTACCAATTTGGTGCAACTGGTGCTGTACGGCGGCTACGGCCCCGCCACCGCTGGCCACCTC
>JBIKRC010000367.1:0-2686 GCA_044349375.1 Limnohabitans sp. | reverse complement strand
AAATCGGCTGTTGAGTCGACCGGTCACGGTTCACCCTTGCCCCAGCTCAAACACGGTGGCCCGGGCCGCGCAGGCGGTGGTGAAGAACTCGGCGGCATTCGCGCTGTCAAGCACCTGATGCAGCGCACCGCCCTGCAAGGCTCACCCACCATGATCGCCGCCGTCACGGGCGAGTACATGCGTGGTGCCAAGTTGATCGAGACCGAAGTCCACCCCTTCCGCCGTTACTTTGAAGAGCTGCAGATTGGCGAGAGCCTGCTCACCCACCGCCGCACTGTGGGCGAGGCCGACATCGTTGCCTTTGGCGGCCTGTCGGGCGACTATTTCTACATGCACTTCGATGAGATCGCCGCCAAGGAGTCGCCGTTTGGCAAGCGCATCGCGCACGGTTACTTCGTGTTGTCGGCCGCTGCGGGTTTGTTTGTGTCGCCAGCGCCCGGCCCGGTGCTGGCCAACTACGGTTTGGACACGCTGCGCTTTGTGAAACCCGTGGGCATTGGCGACACCATCCAGGCGCGCCTTACCGCCAAGCGCAAGATCGACCGCAACAAGAAAGACGCCAACGGCGTGGGGCAGGGCGTGGTGGCGTGGGATGTGGAAGTCACCAACCAGCTCGGCGAAGTGGTGGCCAGCTACGACATTTTGACGCTGGTGGCCAAGAAGGGGTGATGCGGCTGGTTCATGGATCCTCGGGTCAAGCCCGAGGATGACAAAAAAGTGCATCCCCTCTTTGTTTTTCCCTACGCCTCTTTGTCATTCCCGGCTAGACCGGGAATCCATGTTGCCCAAAGGTGTGTGAAGCTGTTTTGTTGCGTGGTGCGCAACATGCTAAAGTCCACCCATGATCAAGTCGTTTCGCCACAAAGGCTTGCGAAGTCTTTTTGAGTCAGGCAAGGCGGCGGGTGTCCATGCCAGCCATGTCAAGCGATTGCGCATGCAATTGGCGGCGCTGAGCACCGCGCAAGTCATCGAAGACATGGACATTCCGGGCTTTCGTTTGCACCCACTCAAAGGCGAGATGCGCGGGCGGTGGTCCATCACCGTGAACGGCAATTGGCGCTTGACCTTTGAGTTTGATAACGGCAACGCCCACATATTGGATTACGAGGACTATCACTGATGGCCATGCACAACCCCCCTCATCCTGGTGATTTCATTCAGGAAATTTATCTTGATCCGCACGGGATTTCCGGCCGGGAACTGGCTGAAAAACTCGATGTAGCACCGTCCACCTTGAGTCGCATTCTCAAAGGCACCAGCCGGGTCACGCCTGAGATGGCGCTGCGTTTGTCGAAGGCTTTGGGCCGCACGCCCGAAAGTTGGTTGAGTCTGCAAGATGCCCATGATCTTTGGATCGCCCGCCAAAACGTGGACATGAACCGCGTGGTGCCTTTGCAGTTTTCTGCGGTCTGATCGCCCATGAGATCCCCCATTGCCGTTGTTGACGTTGACCGTTGCGAAACTTGGACCCGTTACAAAAACGGGCTCTGCGACACCTGCGCGGCCAATTGCTGCACCATGCCGGTTGAGGTCAAGCTGGTCGATCTGGTGCGGTTGGAATTGGTCGACCCGTTTGAGGCCGAGCATGACGACCCCAAGCAAATCGCCAAACGCTTGAGCAAGGCTGGATTGATCGAGCACTTCAATTTCAAGAACAGCATCTTCAGCCTGGCCCGTCGCGCCAGTGGCGACTGCCAGTTTCTCGATGCCAAGACCCGGCGCTGCACCGTGTACGCCAAGCGGCCCAACACCTGCCGCCTGCATCCTCAAGTGGGGCCGCGCCCCAACCATTGCCCTTACGGCAACAAGGCTCAGTCACGCTGATCGGCGCTTTGCCCATTCAACTGCGGCCATGAAAAAAAGCCTCCCGACTTTGCAGTTGTGAGGCTTTGTTTTTCTGCAGACCGGCAGGCTTACATCGTGTCGATGAAACTGCGCAGTTTGTCGCTGCGGCTGGGGTGCTTGAGCTTGCGCAGCGCCTTGGCTTCGATCTGGCGGATGCGTTCGCGGGTCACGTCGAACTGTTTGCCCACTTCTTCCAAAGTGTGGTCGGTGGACATCTCGATGCCAAACCGCATGCGCAGCACTTTGGCTTCGCGGGGCGTCAGGCTGTCCAGGATGTCCTTGACCACGTCGCGCAGACCCGCTTGCAGGGCTGCATCGATGGGCGCGGTGTGCGTGCTGTCTTCGATGAAGTCGCCCAAGTGGCTGTCGTCGTCGTCACCGATCGGCGTTTCCATGGAGATCGGCTCTTTGGCGATCTTCATGATCTTGCGGATCTTGTCTTCCGGGATTTCCATCTTCTCGGCCAGGATGGAAGCATCAGGCTCAAAGCCGAATTCCTGCAGGTGCTGTCGCGAGATGCGGTTCATCTTGTTGATGGTTTCGATCATGTGCACCGGGATGCGGATCGTGCGGGCCTGGTCCGCGATGGAGCGGGTGATGGCCTGGCGGATCCACCAAGTGGCGTAGGTCGAGAATTTGTAGCCTCGGCGGTATTCGAACTTGTCCACCGCCTTCATCAGGCCGATGTTGCCTTCCTGGATCAAGTCGAGGAATTGCAGGCCGCGGTTGGTGTACTTCTTGGCGATCGAGATCACCAGGCGCAAGTTGGCCTCGATCATCTCTTTCTTGGCGTCGCGTGACGAGCGCTCGCCGGCGTTCATGCGCTTGTTGATGTCTTTCA
>JBIKRC010000366.1:0-2692 GCA_044349375.1 Limnohabitans sp. | reverse complement strand
ACGACCGGGGCACGCTGCAAGTGGGCAAGAAAGCCGACATCAACATCATCGATTACGACAAGCTGCGGCTGTACGCCCCCGAGATGGTCTACGACCTGCCCGCAGGCGGACGGCGCTTGACGCAGCGCTGCGATGGCTACATCGCCACTCTGGTGGCTGGTCAGCCCATCTTTGAGAACCAGCAAGCCACCGGCGCGCTGCCGGGTCAGCTGATGCGGGCTGGCCAAAAGGGCTGATGGCTCAGCTTGAATGAACAAAGGGCGCCAGATGGCGCCCTTTGTGCATCCACGAGATCCACGCAATGAACGGGGTGTTCAGACCGCTTTGATCAGCATGATCAGGTGTCTTTGCTGACCTTGATGGTCGGGAACTTGTTGGAAAAGTCCTTGGCCTTGGCCGCGATCTTGACCGCCACCTGGCGTGCCACAGCCTTGTAGATCTGGGCCACTTCGCCGTCGGGATCGGACACCACCGTGGGTTTGCCGTTGTCGGCCTGCAGGCGAATTTGCATGTCCAGCGGCAGTGCGCCCAGGTAGTCCATGCCGTATTCAGCGGCCATTTTCTTGCCACCGTCAGCGCCAAAAATATGCTCCACATGGCCGCAGTTCGTGCACACGTGCACCGCCATGTTTTCCACCAAGCCCAAAATTGGTACGCCAACTTTTTCGAACATCTTCACGCCTTTTTTGGCGTCCAAGAGGGCAATGTCTTGCGGAGTGGTCACGATCACCGCGCCAGTCATGGGCACGCGCTGGCTCAGCGTCAGCTGGATGTCGCCCGTGCCGGGGGGCATGTCGACGATCAAATAATCCAGCTCTTTCCAGTTGGTCTGGCGAAGCAACTGCTCCAGCGCCTGGGTGGCCATGGGGCCACGCCAAATCATGGCTTCGTCCTGATTCACCAGGAAACCGATCGACATGACCTGCACGCCGTAGTTTTCCATGGGCTCCATGGTCTGGCCGTCTTCGCTCTCGGGGCGGCCCTCGATGCCCATCATCATGGGCTGGCTGGGGCCGTAAATGTCGGCGTCCAGCAAGCCCACCTTGGCGCCTTCGGCCGCCAGCGCCAGGGCCAGGTTCACGGCGGTGGTGCTCTTGCCCACGCCGCCCTTGCCCGAGGCCACAGCCACGATGTTTTTGACCTGCGGCAGGAGCGCCACACCGCGCTGGGCGGCGTGAGCCGTGATCTTGCTGGTCACGTTGGCCGACACGTTGGCCACACCCGACACGCCTTTGGCGGCTGCAATCAGTGCTTGTCGAATGCCGGGAATCTGGCTCTTGGCCGGATAACCCAGCTCGACTTCAAACGACACATCGCCGCCTTCGACTTGCAGGTTCTTCAGCGTTTTGGTGGATACGAAATCTTTGCCCGTGTTCGGGTCGATCACGGTTTGCAGGGCTTGGAGAAGTTGTTCGGTGGTCGCCATGGTCTCTTTCTAGAATGGGCCGAAGTTTACCGACAAGCCAGCCCATACACCCTAAAATCACCGATTCCCCTACAAATTGCCCCACCATGTCTGCCCCCAACGCGCCCCGCCAGCTTTTCGTCACCACCGCCCTGCCGTATGCCAACGGCAATTTCCACATCGGCCACATCATGGAGTACATCCAGGCCGACATCTGGGTTCGGTTCCAACGCATGCAGGGCAGCCAAGTCAACTTTATGGGTGCCGACGACACGCACGGCGCGCCGATCATGATCGCGGCCGAAAAAGCAGGCAAGACGCCCCAGCAATTCGTGGCCGACATCGCCGCGGGCCGCAAGCCCTACCTGGACGGCTTTCACATCCAGTTCGACAACTGGCACAGCACCGACGCGCCCGAGAACCACGAGCTGGCCCGTCAGATTTACCGCGATCTGCGCGACATTTCAGAAGCCGATGGCGGCTCGCTGATCGAAGTGCGCGCCGTGGAACAGTTCTTTGACACCGAGAAGAACATGTTCTTGCCGGACCGTTTCATCAAAGGCGAGTGCCCCAAGTGCCATGCCAAAGACCAGTACGGCGACAACTGCGAAGTCTGTGGCGCGGTCTACGCCCCCACCGACCTGATCAACCCCTTCTCGGCCCTGTCGGGTGCCAAGCCTGAACTGAAGACCTCGGAACACTTCTTCTTTAAATTGTCCGACCCGCGCTGCGTTGAGTTTTTGAGCCAGTGGACGCAAGACGGCAAACTGCAACCCGAAGTGGCCAACAAGGTCAAAGAATGGTTTTCTGTGCGCACCAACCCGGACGGCACGACCAGCGAAGGCTTGGGCGACTGGGACATCTCGCGCGATGCGCCCTACTTCGGCATCGAAATTCCGGATGCGCCGGGCAAGTACTTTTATGTGTGGCTGGACGCGCCTGTGGGCTATCTGGCCTCGCTCAAAAACCTGCTGGACAAGCGCGGCGAAGATTACAACGCCTACATGGCCAACCCGAATCTGGAGCAGATCCACTTCATCGGCAAAGACATCGTGACCTTCCACACGCTGTTCTGGCCCGCCATGCTGCACTTTTCAGGCCGCAAGACGCCCGACAAGGTCAACGTGCACGGCTTTTTGACGGTGAACAATGGCGAGAAGATGAGCAAGAGCCGGGGCACGGGCCTGGACCCGCTCAAGTATTTGAGCCTGGGCATGAACCCCGAGTGGTTGCGTTACTACCTGGCCGCCAAGCTGTCGGGCCGCAATGAGGACATTGACTTCAATG
>JBIKRC010000046.1:0-10357 GCA_044349375.1 Limnohabitans sp. | reverse complement strand
GTGGCGTTTCGCCAAAACCTGGGCGAGATGCTCAACCAAGTGCAATACAGGCAAGACCACATCGTCATCAGCAAAGACGGCAAGCCCGTGGCCGCCTTGGTGGATGTGAAACTGTACGAGCGGATTCGCAGGCAGCGCAGCCGATTTGAAGCCCTCAGTGAGCGTTTGGCTTCGGGTTTTTCAACGCTGCCTCCAAGTGATGGCATGGCTGAAATTGAGGCCGCTGTTCGCGATCAACGCGCTGCAGCATGAGGGTGGTTCTGGACACCAAGGTGTTGCTCAGTGGTTTGGCTTATCCGGCCAGTCTGCCGGGCCGAATTCTTGCCGCTTGGAAGGCTGGGGCTTTGGAGGTGGTTCTCAGTGACTACATATTGGAAGAGTTGCGGCGGGTTTTGCCGCGCCTGCAGTCACGGCACGGTTTGAGCGAGGCCGAGATGAATGATTTGGTGGACTGCCTGAGTTTCGAAGCTGAAATCGTGGTGCCCGACCCAGCGCTGGAGCCACTCCTCACAGACCCGTGGGACCAAGCGGTGCTGGGGACGTGGCGTGCCGCCCAAGACGAGGCGCCCACCGTGGCGTTGATCACAGGAGACAAGGCACTGTTGGCTTTGGCAAAAAAGTACCCTGTGTTCGGCCCTGCTGCTTTTTGGGAGCGGCATGGGAGCTGAATTGGAGTGGTTTTGTCAATGACCACTTTGGCATGAACGAAGCGCCGGATTTCTGGCTCATTTGGGCGCCGCTTATTTGCTTTCAGATTGCTTGATCAGGCATTCAATCTTGGACAAATTGAAAGACAAGACGTGGCAAATTTAAATTCTGAGGGCTTTTTTACAGGTAAAAGTCAATTTAACTGGGCTGAGATGGCTGATGAGACCTCATATTCTCGGGCGTCTGTCCGGTCCACCCCTTGAACGCCCTCATAAAACTTTTCTCGTTCTGAAACCCCACCTCGGCCGCGATCTGTTTGATGGGGCGTTGCGTGCGCAGCAGCAGGTCCATGGCCAGGTCGCGGCGCACGGCGTCTTTGAGTTGCTGCAGGCTGGCGCCTTCTTCTTTCAGTTGCCGGTGCAGTGTGCGCGCTGACAGGTTGAGCCAAGCGGCCAGGTCGTCGGCATTGCGGCTGTGTTCGGGGTGTTCGGCCAGGGTCTGACGCACTTTTTCAACCAGCAAGCGGTCGCGCCGGTAAGGGCGCACCGTGAGCAGCAGGGCGCGCTGCAGCATGCGTTGCAAAGCCGCTTCGTCGCGGCGCACGGGCAGGCTCAGGTAACCCGCATCGAACTGCAGGCTGTGCGTGGGCGCGTTGAACTGCGTGGGGCCATCAAACAGCACCCGGTAACTGTCGGCATGAGGTGGCGGGGCAAAGCGCAAGGTGGTTTGCACCAGCGGAATGCGCGAGTCGGTCAGCCAGCAGGCCACGCCCAAAGCATTGCGCAGCACCGATACCACCGCAAATTCTTGCAGACTGCCCAGCGGGCGTTGTTCGTGCAATTGCAGGTGGGCCACGCCCGCTTCGATGCTGACTTGCAACTGGATGTCGTCGGTCAGCAGGCCGTGGTGGCGGCACCAGCGCTGCAGGGCCACATCCAATGTGGGGGCGGTCAGTGAGGCGCGCACCAGCATGCCGTAGCTGCCCCAAGGCAGGCGGCGGCTGAACCAGCCCAGGGCTTCGTCGTTCAGCGCCCGCATGGCGGTGGCCGATAGCCATTCCATTTGTAAGGCGGTGATGCGGGCGTCGGGATGGTGCAGGGTGTCTGGCGCAATTTGTGCCTCGGTCAAGGCGGGCAGCGGGTCCATGCCGCGCTGGGTGTAAGCCTGCGCAATGGCTTGGACATAAGCCATAGGTGTCTCGGCGCGGCCAGTATGGGTCGGGCGAGGCGAGGCAGACAAGTGCAAGTTCATGGGTCTTGAAATTGTGGCACGATTTGCAACCCATTTGACACCCCCCAACCGGGCGCAGGTCTTAAGCTGGGAGGCATTGCCCCACAGGCGCGGTGTTTGCCGTGTGCCCGGGGCCACAGCCAAGGAAGACACATGACTGTTTTGCACTCTCAACTGAACCCGCGTTCCGCCGATTTCCAGCACAACGCCGCCGCCATGCGTGGCTTGGTGGACGACCTGCGGGCCCACCTGGAGCTCGTGGCTTTGGGAGGCGGTGATGCCCCCCGCGCCAAGCACACCGCCCGGGGCAAACTGCTGCCGCGTGACCGTGTGCAAATGCTGCTCGACCCCGGCACGCCTTTCCTCGAAGTTGCGCCCTTGGCTGCACTCAACATGTACAACAACGATGCGCCCAGTTCGGGGGTGATCGTGGGCATTGGCCGTGTGAGCGGGGTGGACTGCATGATCGTCTGCAACGACGCCACGGTGAAGGGCGGCACCTATTACCCCCTCACCGTGAAAAAGCATTTGCGTGCGCAAGAGATCGCGCAGCAAAACCGCCTGCCCTGCATTTATCTGGTGGACTCGGGTGGAGCGAACCTGCCGAATCAGGACGAGGTCTTCCCAGACCGCGACCACTTCGGCCGCATCTTCTTCAACCAAGCGAACATGAGCGCGCTGGGCATCGCGCAGATCGCCGTGGTCATGGGCTCGTGTACGGCAGGTGGTGCGTATGTACCCGCCATGAGCGACGAGACCATCATTGTCAAGAACCAAGGCACCATCTTTTTGGGCGGCCCGCCGCTGGTCAAAGCCGCCACCGGTGAGGTGGTGAGTGCCGAAGACTTGGGCGGTGGCGATGTGCACACGCGCCTGTCGGGTGTGGCCGACCATTTGGCGCAAAACGATGTACACGCGCTGGCGCTGGCCAGGCAAGCTGTGAAAAACCTGAACGCACAAAAAGCCCCCAACATCGCCACACACACACCCGTGCCGCCGCTGTTTGACGCGCAAGAGTTGTACGGCGTGATCCCGACCGACACGCGCAAGCCTTTTGATGTGCGTGAGATCATCGCCCGCATCGTCGACGGCTCGGAGTTCGACGAATTCAAATCCCGCTTTGGCACCACTTTAATCTGCGGCTTTGCACGCATCGAGGGCATGCCGGTGGGCATCATCGCCAACAACGGCATCTTGTTCAGCGAATCGGCGCTCAAAGGCGCGCACTTCATCGAGCTGTGCTGCCAGCGCAAAGTGCCCTTGGTGTTTTTGCAGAACATCACCGGCTTCATGGTCGGGCGCAAATATGAAAACGAAGGCATCGCCCGCAATGGCGCGAAGATGGTCACGGCCGTGGCGACAGCCGCAGTGCCCAAGTTCACCATCATCATTGGCGGCAGCTTTGGCGCGGGCAACTACGGCATGTGCGGTCGCGCTTACAGCCCTCGCTTCTTGTGGATGTGGCCCAACGCCCGTATCTCCGTCATGGGCGGCGAGCAGGCGGCCAGCGTGCTGGCCACCGTCAAGCGTGACGGCATCGAGGGCAAGGGCGGCCAGTGGAGCGCCGACGAAGAAGCCGCGTTCAAGGCCCCCATCAAAGAGCAGTACGAGGTGCAGGGCCACCCTTATTACGCCACTGCACGCCTGTGGGACGACGGCATCATCGATCCGGCCGACACCCGCCGCGTGCTGGCACTGGGCTTGAGTGCATCGCTCAACGCGCCGATTCCCGAGACGAAATTTGGACTTTTCCGCATGTGATGTGTATGATTTTATGATTTTATACACATTAAAGAGGGATTCGACATGCGAACCAACATCGTGATCGACGACAAGCTCATGGCCGATGTCATGGCTTATGGCGACTTCAAGACCAAGCGAGAGGCTGTGGAAGAGGGCTTGCGCATGCTCAAGCGGCGCAAAGTCTATGACGGCTTGCTGGCCTTGCAAGGACAGCTTCAGTGGGACGACTCTGACGAAGGATGGGCCCGCTGGCGGGCGCAGCAGCAGGCTTTGAAGGCCGCAGGCGAACCGTACGACCGCGCCATTGACGCGGCAGAGAAGGTCTACACAGGCGTTCAGGCTTTGGTGCTTCAAGAGCCCGAGCCTCCCGCATTGATCGCTAAAGGCCGGAAGAAGCCATGATTCTGGTGGACTCCAGCGTCTGGATTGACTTCTTCAATCAAGCGCCGACACCGCAACGCCTGCAACTGGTGCGCTGGCTGGAAGGTGGAGACGTGTCGATTGGCACAGCCGATCTGGTGGTGTTCGAAGTGCTGCGCGGATTTCGCAACGACACAGCCCGTCGCATGGCAGAAAGCCTGCTGTTGGATTTACCGGTGATGGACATTGGCGGGGCAGCCCATGCGCTCAGCGCGGCAGCGCTGTACCGCCGCCTGCGGGCACAGGGCCGCACCGTGCGCAGCCCCATCGACGTGCTGTTGGCCAGCTACTGCATGACCCATGGCCACACGCTGCTGCACCGCGACGCGGATTTTGAATCGCTCAAAACTTTAGGAGGACTGGACACATGGCCACAATGAACACATCGACTTGGCATACCCACTTCAGCGGTCTAGTGCGTTACCACGTCTGGGCCACACACCGCTTGCTCGAAGCGGTTTCGCGCGTGTCAGCCGAAGACTACCAACGCGACGTGGGCCTGTTCTTCAAAAGCATCCACGGCACGCTGAACCACATGCTGGTGGCCGAGCACTTGCTTTGGTATGCGCGTTTTGCCAAAGGCGCATCGCCGGTGCTGGCCCTCAATGCCGAGATCGAGCCCCACCGCGAACGCCTGGCGCAGGCGCTCAAGGGCGGTTCGGCGAATTGGACGTCCCTGATCGGTACCTGGCCCGCCGAGCGTTTTGACGGCCAACTGGATTACCGGACCAGCAAGGGTGACCCCTTGTCCTTGCCGTTTGCGGCCACCTTGGCGCATGTCTTCAACCACGCCACCCACCACCGTGGTCAGATCACGGCGGCACTGACGGCGATGGGTCAGCCTTGCCCGGAGCTGGACATGGTGTATTTCCTTTTGGCAGAACAGGCCCCTAAAGCATGAGCACAGCACTGAAAATTTCGACCCAAGGCGGCGTGCACACGATCACGCTGTCGCGGCCCGACGTGCGCAACGCCTTCAACGACGAAGTCATTGCCGAGCTGAAAACCGCTTTTCTGGCGTTGGCACAAGACGCCTCTGTGCGCTGCGTGGTGCTGGCCGCAGAGGGTCCCGCCTTTTGCGCCGGTGCCGACCTGAACTGGATGCGCCGCATGGCCGACTACACCCAGAGCGAAAACCTGGCCGACGCGGGCGAGCTGGCCGCCATGCTGCGCGCCATTTACGAATGCCCCCAACCCACCATCGCCCGTGTGCAGGGCGACGTGTACGCCGGGGGCATGGGCCTGGTGGCGGCGTGTGACATGGCGGTGAGTGTGGACACGGCGAACTATTGCCTGAGCGAGGTCAAGCTGGGCCTGATCCCCGCGACCATCAGCCCCTATGTGATCCGCGCCATGGGCGCGCGTGCGGCGCACCGCTACTTTTTGACGGCCGAGCGCTTTACGGCGAAGGAAGCTCACCGAATAGGCTTGGTCCATGAGGTGACAAGCGCAGAGGCCTTGGACGCCAAAGTGGCCGAGCTGACCCAAGCGCTGGTGAGCGCCAGCCCCAACGCCGTGCGTGCCTGCAAAAAGCTGGTGCAAGACGTGGCCGAACGCGAGATCAACAACGCGCTGGTGGCGCAGACGGTGGCGGGCATTGCCGACATCCGCGCCAGCAGCGAAGGCAAGGAGGGCGTGCAGTCCTTTTTGCAAAAACGCAAACCCAATTGGCTGGTGTGAGGAAAAAGACATGTTCAAGAAAATACTGATCGCCAACCGTGGCGAAATCGCCTGCCGCGTCGCGGCCACTGCCCGCCGAATGGGCATCCAAACCGTGGCCGTTTATTCGGACGCCGATGCCGGGGCCAAGCATGTGCAAGCCTGCGACGAAGCGGTGCACGTTGGCGGCTCCGCGCCCAAAGACAGCTACTTGCGTTGGGAGCGCATATTGCAAGCCGCCAAAGACACTGGGGCTGACGCGGTGCACCCCGGCTATGGCTTTTTGAGCGAGAACGAAGACTTTGCCAAGGCCTGCGCCGCCGCTGGCTTGGTGTTCATCGGCCCGCCCGCCTCGGCGATTTTGGCTATGGGCCTCAAGGCTGAGTCCAAGCGCTTGATGGAAGCCGCCGGTGTGCCGCTGGTGCCCGGTTACCACGGGGCCGACCAAGACCCGGCGCTGCTGCAAGGCGAAGCCGACCGCATTGGTTATCCCGCCCTCATCAAAGCCAGCGCCGGTGGTGGTGGCAAGGGCATGCGCGTGGTCGAGAAGTCCGAAGACTTTGCAGCTGCTCTGGCCAGCTGCAAACGTGAAGCCATCAACAGCTTTGGCAGCGACGCGGTGCTGATCGAAAAATACGTGCAGCGCCCGCGCCACATCGAGATCCAGGTGTTTGGCGACACGCAAGGCAACTGTGTGTACCTGTTTGAGCGCGACTGCTCGGTGCAGCGCCGCCACCAAAAAGTGCTCGAAGAAGCGCCGGCTCCTGGCATGACCGAAACGCTGCGTGCCCAAATGGGCGCAGCGGCTGTGGCCGCCGCCAAGGCTGTGAATTACGTGGGCGCGGGCACGGTGGAATTCATCGTCGAGCAAACTGCTTATGACCAACCCGAATCCATGAAATTTTTCTTCATGGAAATGAACACCCGTTTGCAGGTGGAGCACCCGGTCACCGAGGCCATCACCGGCCTGGACTTGGTCGAGTGGCAATTGCGTGTGGCCAGCGGCGAGCCGCTGCCTTTGCGCCAAGACCAGTTGCGCATTCAGGGCCATGCGATTGAGGCACGCATCTGCGCCGAAAACCCCGACAACAACTTTTTGCCCGCCACGGGCACGCTGCAGGTCTACCGCAAGCCACAAGCCAGCAGCTTTGAGCGCACAAACATGAGCGACACAGGCGTCGCGGTCCGCATCGACGACGGCGTGCGCGAGGGCGACACCATCAGCCCGTTTTACGACTCGATGGTGGCCAAGCTCATCGTGCACGGCGACACCCGCGAGCAAGCGCTGGCGCGTTTGGACACGGCGCTGGCGCAAACCCACATCGTGGGTCTCAACACCAATGTGCAGTTCTTGCGTTACGTGGTGCGCAGCGACGCATTTGCCACGGCCAAGCTGGACACTGCGCTCATTCAGCGTGAGACCGCCGTCTTGTTCAAGCAAGACAAAGTGGGTTTGCCCGCCACTGTGGCCGCCGTGGTGGCCCACAGCTTGCAGGCCGATAAGGCTTTGCAGGGGGCGGACCCGTTCAGCCGCCGCGATGGCTGGCAGTCGCACGGAGTGGCGCAGCGCCGCTTTGAATTCGTCTGGCAAGACCAGCCCCGCTCGGCCCGCCTGAGTTATTTGCACGACGGTGCGCTGAGCCTCTCGATGGAAGGCGATATCTCCGTGTCCGGCATGTTGAACTTTGCGCCCGATGGCGCAGGCCTGTGGGTGCAGTGGGGCGGTGCGCGGTGCTTCAGTCAGATCGACTGGCAAGGCGAGACCGCGCACATTTTCACGCCCCAGGGCGCGACCCGCATCACCGTGCTCGACCCGTTGGCCCACGCTGGCGAAGCGGCGGAAGAAGGCGGGCGTCTCACGGCCCCGATGCCGGGCAAGGTCGTGTCCTTTGCCGTCAAGGCGGGTGACAAGGTCAAAGCAGGGCAGGCCCTGGCCGTTATGGAAGCCATGAAAATGGAGCACACCATCAGCGCGCCCAAAGACGGCGTGGTGGCCGAGTTGCTGTATGCGCCGGGTGACCAAGTCGCCGATGGGGCAGAGCTGCTCAAGCTGGGCTGACAAAATCACGCCATGAAAATCACCATCTGCTTTGCCAGCCTGCCCCCCGAGCCTTGGGTGCAAGCCGTTCAACAAGCTTTCCCTTCCGCTGAGGTGTTCGCCTGGGCCCCGGGCGCGCCCCAAGCTGACCATGCCATCGTTTGGGCCCCGCCCCAGCAGTTCATTGACGAGCAGTCGGGTCTGCAGGCCCTGTTCAACATTGGCGCAGGTGTCGATGCTTTGCTGCAGCTGAAGCTGCCGTCCAGCCTGAAAGTCGTGCGTCTGGACGATGCGGGCATGTCGGTGCAGATGGCCGAGTTCGTTTGCCATGCGGTGATCCGGCATTTCCGGGAGCTGGACGCGTACGAGGCCGATGTGAAAACCGGTCGCTGGTCTTACCGCAAACCTCAAAGCCGAGCCGACTTTGCCGTGGGTGTGATGGGCTTGGGTGTGTTGGGCGAGCGCGTCGCCAAGGCCTTGCAGGTGTTTGAATTCCCGGTCAACGGCTTCAGCCGCAGCCCCAAAGACCTGCCTGGCATTCGCTGCTTCCATGGGCCACAAGGTCTGCCCGAGTTTTTGGCCGCCACGCGGGTGCTGGTCAACCTGATGCCACTCACGTCCGAGACTGAAAACATCCTGAACCAGACCACTTTGTCGCAACTGCAACAAGGCGGCTACGTGATCAACGTGGCCAGGGGCAAACATTTGGTCGACGAGGACCTGCTCGCCCTCATCGACAGCGGCCACCTTTCGGGGGCCACACTGGATGTGTTCCGCACCGAGCCGCTGCCAGCAGGCCATGTGTTTTGGCAACACCCGAAAATCACCGTCACGCCCCACACCTCGGCGCGCACTTTGCGTGAAGAAAGCATCGCGCAAATCGTGGGCAAAATCCAGGCCCTGCAGCTTGGCGAGCCGATCAACGGCGTGGTCGAGCACCATCGCGGCTATTGAACATTCAAAGAAACCTATGAATATTCCCTCACGCGTTCAACTCATCGACGTCGGCCCCCGCGACGGTTTGCAAAACGAAAAGCAGCCGGTCCCTGCGGCGGTCAAGATCGAACTGGTGCACCGCTTGCAGGCCGCAGGCCTGACCGAGATCGAAGTCACCAGCTTCGTCAGCCCCAAGTGGGTGCCCCAGATGGCTGACAACGCCGAAGTGATGGCCGGTATTCAGCGCCAAGCGGGAGTCCTGTATTCGGTGCTCACGCCCAACATGGTGGGTTTCCAGGCGGCGGTGGCTTCGCGCCCGGATGAGATCGTGGTGTTTGGCGCGGCCAGCCAAGCGTTCAGCCAGAAGAACATCAACTGCTCGATTGAAGAAAGCATGGAACGCTTTGCGCCTGTGGTGCAAGCGGCGTTGGCGGCGGGCATGGCGGTGCGGGGTGCAATGAGTTGTTCGGTGGGTTGCCCTTATGAGGGCGATGTGCCTGCGGCCAGCGTGGCGCATCTGGCCGGTTTGATGAAGCAGATCGGTGTGCAGCGCGTGGACATGGCCGACACCATTGGCACGGGTACACCACTCAAGGTGCAAAAGGCCATTGAAGCCACCTTGCAGCACTTTGACATCGACCACATCTGCGGCCATTTTCACGACACCTACGGTCAGGCGCTGGCCAACACGCTGGCGGCGTTGCAAATGGGGGTGTGGAACTTCCAGTCGTCTGTGGCGGGTCTGGGCGGCTGCCCTTACGCCAAGGGGGCCACGGGCAATGTGGCCACCGAAGACGTGGTGTACATGCTGCACGGCATGGGCATTGCCACCGGCATTGACCTGGACAAGCTGGTGGATGCCGGCGCGTTCATCAGCGACTTTTTGGGCCGCAAACCCAACTCGAATGTGGCCAAAGCCATCCTCAACAAGCGGGCAGGTTGAGCCATGTGCGGCGCTGAACTGCATGTGCTGCCCGAGGGCGTGCAACGCGTCGCCAGGGCTTTGCAGGACGCCCATCACCCCCATGCCCCGGTCATGCTCGGTGGCGCGGCCCGCACCGCGCAAGAGGCCGCAGATGGCCTGGGTGTGCAACTGGGTCAGATCGCCAAGAGCGTGATTTTCAAGCGCAAGGAAGACGGCGTGGCTGTGCTGGTGGTCACCTCGGGCGACCGGCGCGTAGACGAGAAAAAAGTCGCCGCCCTGGTGGGCAAGATCGGTCGTGCCGATGCCGATTTCGTCAAGGCCCACACGGGCTTCACGATTGGCGGCGTGTCCCCCGTGGCGCACTTGAATCCCCCGGTGACCTTGCTCGACCAAGACCTGTGGCGCTTCGAGGAAGTCTGGGCCGCTGCCGGGCATCCCCACGGCGTGTTTCGCTTGCGACCGCAGGATTTGCCCGATTTGACCCAGGCCAGGCCTGCCGATGTGGTCCAAGGCAGCAGTCATGACACGGCGCAGTCGAGTCCTGCGCAAGCACCCAAACCCAAGGAGGCCCCATGAATGCGCGCATCAAGCAGTTGGCGCAGCGCGCTGAGCAGGTGCTGACCCAGCCACAGCCCAATGTCCCTTCGCCGTGTTTGTCGGTGTGCGTCATGGACCCGCAGACTGAGGTGTGTGCAGGGTGTTGGCGCACCCTTGAAGAAATCGGTGTTTGGAGCCGCATTTCGGATGAGGCCAAGCGC
>JBIKRC010000365.1:0-2702 GCA_044349375.1 Limnohabitans sp. | reverse complement strand
AAGCCAAACCTCTCAAACCCATGCGCCTGGAAGACATCTTGTTCAGCCAGGGCTTTGGCACCCGCCGCGTGTGCGCAGGCCTGGTCCAGCAAGGCCATGTGCAAGTGCAGGGCCAAACCGTCACCGACGCGGGCGAATTTTTTGATCTGGAGGGTCTGCAATTCACGGTGCAAGGCACCGTGTGGCCCTACCTGGACAAAGCCTACGTGCTGCTGAACAAGCCCTCAGGCACCGAGTGCTCGCAAAAGCCCTCGACCTGGCCGAGCATCTACACCTTGCTGCCTGCGCCCTTGCGCCAGCGCCCGCAAAAAGCGGCGGTGCAGGGCGTCCAAGCCGTGGGTCGACTCGACCAGGACACCACCGGCTTGCTGCTGCTGACCGACGACGGCCAGTTCATCCACAAGATGAGCTCGCCCAAGCACCATGTGCCCAAGGTCTACGAGGTCACCACCAAACACCCCATCACGTCCGATATGGTGGAAAAACTGCTCAGCGGGGTGGTGCTGGACGACGACCCTCAACCGGTCAAGGCGGCGGCCTGCGAGGCGGTGAGCGAGCTGCACCTGAAACTCACCCTGACCGAGGGCAAATACCACCAGGTCAAGCGCATGGTGGCGGCGGTGGGCAACCGGGTGGAGGGTTTGCACCGCTCGCAAATCGGCGGTTTGGTGCTGACCGATCTGGCCCCCGGTCAGTGGCGCTTTTTGACGCCATCGGATTTGGCGGCGCTCAAGCCCTGAAATGTCGCTTCGCGAAAAGATGGCTGTCGGGCCGTAAAGGCCCGACGGGGGGCATGTAGGTCTTCGCAGGTCGGCACCTTCAGGTCCGACGACTCGCCAAACTGGCCATGAAATCTGCCACCGCATGTTCCACCGCTTGCGGCTGGTCGCGGTGGGGCGAGTGGCCGCAGGCGGGCAGGGTGAGCAAACGGGTGTGCGGCACGGCTTGGGCGATGTCCTCGATCTGGGCCAAGGTGCCGTAAGGGTCGTCCACGCCCTGGATGGCCAGCAGCGGGGCCTGGAGGGTGGCCAAGTCGGCGCGGATGTCAAAACTGGCGAAAGCTGGACTCAACCAAACCTCGTTCCATTGCCAAAAAGCGCAGTCCACATCGGCGTGGTAAGCGGCCAAGCGCTCGCGCAATGCGCCTTGCTCAAAGGCCTGGCGGGCTTGCTGGATGGCCTGCAGGGAGATGGGCTCCACCATGATGTGGGGGGCCATGACGATGCAGCCACGCACCTCAAAACGGCTGGCGTGCAGCAAGGCGATGGTGCCTCCGTCCGAGTGCCCAAGCAACACGGGCCGTTCGATGCCCAAGACCTGCAGCAAGGCGGGCAAGACCTCGAAGGCTTCGCGGTGCATGTAGTCGGGCAGTAAGCGCCCATGCCGGCGTCCATCCGTCTGGCCAGTGGGGCCGCGCACATCGGGCACGGGGTCGGATTGGCCGTAGCCCTGGCGCGAATACACCAGGCCCGCGCAGCCCAGTTGCGCGCACAGGTGTGTCGGCCAGTCGCGCCACATGCGCACGCTGCCCAGACCTTCGTGCAAAAAAACCAGGGTCGGGCCATCGGCACAGTCGGGTGGCTTGATGCTCAGGGTTTCAAGCCCGATGCCGTGAATGTTTATTTTTTGAACGCAGGGCGTGTGCATCTGAAATCCTGAGGGTGGGCCGCTTACACTTGAGCGCGATTTAGAAAGCTCCCAAGTGATTCGTTTTTGTGCATTTTCCAGATTTTTGTTCTTGTTTTTGGGGGTCAGCCTTGCCAGCACGGTGATGGCCAAGCTTCCGGCCCCTGTTTTTGTCCTCAATTCGCTCGAGGGCAACGTGAGTGTGATCGATCCGACCACCTGGACCGAGAGAAAACGCATCCCGACCGGCAAAGAGCCGCACCATTTGTATTTGACGCCCGACGAAAAATCGCTGATTGTGGCCAATGCCATGAGCGATTCCCTGACCTTCATCGACCCCCGCACCGCGCTAGTGCAGCGCACGGTGACCGGTATTCTGGATCCCTATCATTTGCGATTTTCGCCAGACATGAAGTGGTTTGTGACGGCAGCCAACCGTTTGGACCATGTGGATATATACCGTTGGGACGGCCAAAACGCGCATTTGTCCAAACGCATTGCCACGGGCAAAACGCCCAGCCACCTTTGGATCGACAGCCGCAGCCAGACCGTTTGGGCCTCGATGCAAGACAGCAACGAGATCGTCTCGATTGACCTGAGCACCCAAACCCTCAGCACGCGTACCCCCGTCGGTGCGGTGCCCGCCGATGTGTACGGCACGCCCGACGATAAATACCTCTTGGTGGGCCTGACCGGTGGCGATGGGGTCGAGGTCTACGACATCTCAGGGCCCAAGCCCAAATTGTTCAAGACGATCCCCACGGGCAAAGGGGCGCATGCATTTCGCGCGCTGGGGGACAAACGCCATGTGTTTGTGAGCAACCGTGTGGCCAACTCCATCAGCCAGATTGACTTCATCAACTGGGAAGTGGTGGCGCAATTGCCCGGCCCTTCTGGCCCAGACTGCATGGACGTCACCGCAGACGGCAAGCTGATTTTGGTGGCCTCGCGTTGGTCGCGCAAATTGAGCGTGATCGACATTGCCTCGCGCAAACTGGTCAAGCAAGTGCCGGTGGGCAAGTCGCCCCACGGGGTCTGGACCTTGGACCATGCGCCGCGCAACTGAGGCCCATCCA
>JBIKRC010000364.1:0-2716 GCA_044349375.1 Limnohabitans sp. | reverse complement strand
GTGGTCAATGCTCTCGCCGCGCTCGGTTTTGAGGCGGTCCTCGATGTTGAGCAGCAAGATTTGGTTGAGCTGCGTCACGGCCTTGGCGGCCCAATAGTATTGGCGCATCAGTTTTTCACTGGCGCGCAAGGCCAGCCGCCCCTCGGGCGTGATGTCCGAGGCAAAACCAAAGGTCTCAGCCACGTTGGTTTGCAGGTCAAACACCAGCCGGTCTTCACGCCTTTTGGCTTGCAGGTGTAAGCGGGCGCGGATCAGGCCCAGCAGGGCTTCGTTGCGCTTGATTTGGCGCGCCTCCAGCGGCGTGGCCAGGCCCTTGCGCGCCAACTCGTCCCAGCTGTGGCCCAGCCCTGCGGCGCGGGCCACCCACAAAATCATCTGCAGGTCACGCAAGCCGCCGGGGGATTCTTTGCAGTTGGGCTCTAGGGCGTAAGGGGTGTTGTCAAACTTGGTGTGGCGCTGGTGCATTTCCAGGGTCTTGGCCACCAAAAAGGCCTGCGGGTCCATGGCCGCCTGAAATTGCTTTTGGAATTCGGTGAAGAGTTTGGTGTTGCCCGTCACCCGGCGCGACTCCAGCAAAGAGGTCTGCACTGTGATGTCCTTGGCCGATTCGGCCAGGCACTCGTCCAGGCTGCGCACGCTGGAGCCTATTTCCAGGCCCGTGTCCCAGCAGCTGCCAATGAAGCGCTCGAGCTGCGCCTGCAGGGCTGGATCGCTCTCCGGGGTTTGGCCCGGGGGCAGCAAGACCAGCACGTCCACGTCGGAGTGCGGGAACAACTCAGCGCGGCCAAAACCGCCCACCGCCACCAGCGCCAGCTCAGGGGCAAAGCCCGCGTTTTGCCACAACTGGATCAGCAGGCCATCGGCCAAAATAGCCAGTTGTTTGAGGGTTTGCTTGAGGCCCCTGACGGCCGAGCCGCTGTTGGCCAGGACCTGAATCACGGCCGCCTTGTCGTGCTTGTAAGTCTCGCGCAGCACGATCAGATCGGTCGGATCGGCCAAATCTGGCGAGGGGACCTGGCCGCTCATGTCAGGCCGTGGCTGGGGCGGTCACAAAAGCGGGCAAGGCGGGTGTGCCAGCCGAGACGGTGAGCACTTCGTAGCCGGTTTCGGTGACCAGCACCGTGTGCTCCCACTGGGCCGACAAAGAGTGGTCTTTGGTGATGATGGTCCAGCCGTCGCCCATTTCCTTGATGTCGCGCTTGCCGGCGTTGATCATGGGCTCAATGGTGAAGACCATGCCTGCCACCAATTGTGTGAGTGTGCCGGGCTTGCCGTAGTGAAGTACTTGCGGTTCTTCGTGGAACACCTGGCCGATGCCGTGTCCGCAAAACTCACGCACCACCGAAAAACCATGGCCTTCGGCAAACTTCTGGATCGCGTGGCCGATGTCGCCCAGGTGGGCACCAGGTTTGACCTGCTCAATGCCTTTCCACATGGCGTCGTAGGTCAGTGTGGCCAGGCGCTTGGCCGCAATTGAGGCTTCTCCGACATGGAACATGCGGCTGGTGTCGCCATGCCAGCCGTCCTTGATGACGGTGATGTCGATGTTCACCGAGTCGCCTTTTTTGAGAGCCTTGTCGTTCGGGATGCCGTGGCAAACCTGGTGGTTGACCGAGGTGCAAATCGACTTGGGGTAGGGCTTGTAGCCGCCGGGCGCGTAGTTCAGCGGGGCCGGAATGGCTTGCTGCACATCGACGATGTAGTCGTGGCAGAGTTTGTCGAGTTCGTTGGTGGTGACGCCGGGCTTCACATAAGGGGTGATGAAGTCCAGAACTTCCGAGGCCAGGCGGCCTGCCACGCGCATCGCAGCGATGTCGTCGGCATTTTTGATGGTGATGGTCATAGGTTGCAATTATCCCATTGGGGCATTGCGCTCGCCATGAGGGTGGTTGAAAGCCATCGGCTTCGCTTGTTCACAGGCCCATGGGTAAACACCAATTCTTTGTGGGTTGGTCTTTTTGTATTCTGTATACAGACATGACTTCTACGCTCCTTCAACTCACTGCAGCCCCGGATCTGGTTGAACAGGTGTACAGCCGTTTGCTTGACGCCATCAGCGAAGGGACCTTGCCGCCGGGTGAACGCCTGACGCAGGAAGACCTGGCCCAGCGGTTGGCTGTGTCCCGCCAGCCGGTACTGCAAGCCCTGCGTTTGCTGAAAAAAGACGGTTTTGTCGAGGACGCGCCGGGCCGAGGCGTGCGTGTCACGCAGCTCGATATTGGCTGGATTGCTCAGGTCTACCAAGTGCGTGGCAGCCTGGATGCGCTGGCCGTGCGGCTGGCAGCCGAGCGCGGTGCCCGGCTGGATCCGGACGTGATGCGCCAGGGCCGCCTGGCTGAAAGCGGACGCGACGTGCAAGCCATGATCCAGGCCGACCTGGCCTTTCACCACGCCATTTACCAAGCATCAGGCAACCCACTCATCGCACAAAGCATTGACCTGCATTGGCACCACCTCAAGCGCGTCATGGGTGCGGTGTTGCAGTCATCGCAGCAGCGCCAAACCGTGTGGGACGACCACGAGGCCATTGCGCATGCGATTTCAACAAACGACGCCGATTTGGCCGTGCGCCTGGTGCAAGAACACGCCGACAAGGCCAGCGTGCAACTCACGGCCCGATTGACTGAACAAATTCAACACCTTAAAACAGGAGCACCCCATGAAACTGACGACCGAACAATTGGAACAATTTGACCGCGACGGTTATTTGTTTTTC
>JBIKRC010000363.1:0-2720 GCA_044349375.1 Limnohabitans sp. | reverse complement strand
GCAGACCGCTACATTCCGGACGATGAACGCGACAAAATCTCGCTCTTTACCAATGTGCAAAGTTGGGGCGTGATCTCCATGCCCGACGTGGACACCATCTACAAAGTCCCCCGCGTGTTGCACGAGCAAGGCCTGGACGGCCTGATCTGCGACAAACTGCGCCTGAGCACACCACCGGCCAACCTCAAACGCTGGGATGATTTGGTGCACGACACCGAGCACCCGCAAGGCGAAGTGACGATTGCCATGGTGGGCAAATACGTGGAACTGTCAGACAGCTACAAATCGGTCAACGAAGCGCTGCGACATGCAGGCATGCGCAACCATGTGCGCGTGAAGATCGAGCACATCGACTCCGAAACCATCACCCCCGAGACCGTGGCCAGCCTGGCCCACTACGATGGCGTGCTGGTGCCCGGCGGCTTTGGCAAGCGCGGCGTGGAAGGCAAGATCGAAACCGCGCAATTCGCCCGCACCCACCAAGTGCCTTACCTGGGCATTTGCTTAGGCATGCAGGTCGCCACCATCGAATACGCCCGCCATGTGGCCGGCATGAAAGATGCCAACAGCACCGAGTTCGAGCCTGAAACGCCTTTCCCCGTGATCGCCCTGATCAACGAGTGGAAAGATGCCGACGGCACCATCCAGGTGCGTGATGCCAACTCCGACTTGGGCGGCACCATGCGCCTGGGCGCGCAAAGTTCCGACGTCGCCAAGGGCACGCTGGCGCATCAGATTTATGGCGACGTGGTCACCGAACGCCACCGCCACCGGTATGAAGCCAACGTCAATTACCTGGACGATCTGCGCAAAGCCGGCTTGGTGATCTCGGCTTTGACCCAGCGCGAGCAGCTGACCGAAATCGTTGAGTTGCCGCAAACCGTGCACCCTTGGTACGTGGGCGTGCAGTTTCACCCCGAGTTCAAGTCCACGCCGTGGAACGGTCACCCCCTGTTCAACGCCTTCATCAAGGCGGCCATTGAGCACCAGGCCAAGGCCTGATTCTCCTCACAGGACACCCCATGAAACTTTGCGGATTTGACGTTGGCCTGCACCAGCCCTTCTTTTTGATCGCGGGCACTTGCTCGATCGAAGGCCTGGAGATGTCCATCGAGGTGGCGGGCCGCCTCAAAGAGGCTTGCTCGGCGCTGGGCATTCCGCTCATCTACAAAGGCTCGTTCGACAAGGCCAACCGCTCCTCAGGAAATACCCAGCGCGGTGTGGGCATCGACGCGGGCCTGAAAATTTTGGATGAAGTGCGCCGCCAAATTGGGGTGCCCATCCTCACCGATGTGCACGACGAATCGCAGGTCAAAACCGTGGCCAACGTGGTCGATGTGCTGCAAACCCCCGCCTTCTTGTGCCGCCAGACCGATTTCATCCGAGCCGTGGCGCAGTCGGGCAAGCCGGTCAACATCAAAAAAGGGCAGTTCTTGGCCCCTTGGGACATGAAGAACGTCATCGACAAGGCCCGCAGTGCTGCGCGAGAAGTCGGTCTTCCCGAAGACAACTTTCTGGCCTGTGAGCGCGGTGTGAGCTTTGGTTACAACAACTTGGTGGCCGACATGACCAGCCTGGCCGAGATGCGCAAGACGGGCGCACCGGTGGTGTTTGACGTGACCCACTCGGTGCAAAAACCGGGCGGCCAAGGCACCAGCAGCGGCGGCGCCCGCGAGATGGTGCCGGTGCTGGCCCGCGCAGGCGTGGCCGTGGGCGTGGCAGGTCTGTTCATGGAAACCCACCCCAAGCCCGCTGAGGCTTGGTCCGACGGCCCGAACGCGGTGCCGCTGGGCCAGATGAAGGCTCTTCTCGAGACGCTGGTGCAGCTCGATGCCATCACCAAAAAGAACCCATTTTTAGAGGACGATTTTTCATGAGCGCTTACATCATTGCCCACGTTCAAGTCACCAATCCTGTGCAGTACGAAGAGTACAAAAAATGGTCCACAGCGGCGATGAAAACCGCAGGTGCAGAAGTCTGCGTGCGCGGCGGCCAGGTGCAAGTACTCGAAGGCGACTGGGCACCCGAACGCATCGTCATGCTGAAGTTTCCTTCTTTTGATGCCGCCAAAGCTTTTTATGAACTGCCCGAATATCTCAAAGCCCGCGAAGCCCGTGAAGGCGCGGCCATCATGCGAATGGTCGCCGTTGAAGGCGTTTGAGTTCTTGGTTGGTTCATCCTGTTTTATTTTTCAACTTTGAGAGTTCCCCATGAGTGCAATCGTTGATATCGTCGGCCGTGAAATTTTGGACAGCCGAGGCAACCCTACCGTCGAATGCGACGTGCTGTTGGAGTCCGGCGTCATGGGCCGCGCCGCTGTGCCATCCGGCGCATCCACCGGCAGCCGCGAAGCCATTGAGCTGCGCGATGGTGACAAGAGCCGTTACTTGGGCAAAGGCGTGCTCAAGGCTGTGGAGCACATCAACACAGAAATCTCCGAAGCCGTGCTGGGTCTCGACGCCTCCGAGCAGGCCTTTTTGGACCGTACCCTGATCGACCTGGACGGCACCGACAACAAGAGCCGCCTGGGCGCCAACGCCATGCTGGCCGTGTCCATGGCCGTGGCCCGAGCTGCAGCCGAAGAGTCTGGCTTGCCGCTGTACCGCTACTTTGGCGGCATGAACGCCAACCAGTTGCCCGTGCCCATGATGAACGTCATCAATGGCGGCGCGCACGCCAATAACAACCTGGACTTGCAGGAGTTCATGATCATCCCCGTG
>JBIKRC010000362.1:0-2723 GCA_044349375.1 Limnohabitans sp. | reverse complement strand
CGGTTTTCTTGCCCCGCACGATGTCCATGGTGTGGGCTGCGCCAAAGTGGTGGCCATGGCTTTGGTGGGTTCGGTACACGGTGGACAGCAGCTTGCGCGCCGCGTCGGTGCCGTCCCACACTTCGGGCGGCTGCAGGCAGTTGTCGCAGTTGCCGCAAAACGGCATGTAAACGCCCTGCGAACTGTCCTTTTGGCTGGCGTAGCTCTCGCCAAAGTAGCCCAGCAGCCGCACGCGGCGGCAGTCGGTCGCTTCGGCCAAGCCCAGCAGGGCGTCGAGCTTGCCGCGCATGACTTGCTTGAACTCTTCGCCCGCCGGGCTCTCGTCGATCATGCGGCGCTGGTTCACCACGTCTTGCAGGCCATAGGCCATCCACGCGTCAGACGCCAGGCCGTCGCGCCCGGCGCGGCCGGTCTCTTGGTAGTAGCCTTCGATGTTCTTGGGCATGTCGAGGTGCGCAACAAAGCGCACATCGGGTTTGTCGATGCCCATGCCAAAGGCCACCGTGGCCACCATCACCACGCCGTCTTCGCGTAAAAATTCGTTTTGGTGGCGCTGACGCACCGCGGCGTCCAGGCCCGCGTGGTACGGCAGCGCGTGGATGCCAGCTTCGCACAACATGACCGCGATCTCTTCAACCCGCTTGCGCGACTGGCAATAGACCACACCCGCTTCTTCGGGGTGTTCGCGTTCGATGAAGCGCAGCAGCTGGGTGCTGGCTTCTTTCTTCTCGACGATGGTGTAACGGATGTTGGGTCGGTCAAAGCTGCTGATGAACAGCTCGGCGCCCTCCAGCTGCAGCCGCTCGACGATGTCGGCACGCGTGAGCGCATCGGCCGTGGCCGTGAGCGCCACACGCGGCACGCTGGGGTAGCGCTCGTGCAGCACCGACAGGCCCCGGTATTCGGGCCGGAAGTCGTGGCCCCACTGGCTCACACAATGCGCTTCGTCAATCGCAAACAGGCTGAGCAGCCCGCGCTCGAGCAGAGAGTCCATCTGTGCCAGAAAACGGGCGTTGGTCACGCGCTCGGGCGCGGCATACAACAGCGTGATCTCGCCGCGCAGCAAGCGCCGCTCGATGTCGCTGGCTTCTTCGCTGGTGAGGGTGGAGTTGAGAAACGCGGCGCTCACGCCCGCTTCGTGCAACGCGCCCACTTGGTCGTGCATCAGCGCAATCAGCGGCGAGACCACCACCGTGATGCCCTGGCCTGCGCGCTGGCGCGCAATGGCCGGAATTTGGTAGCACAGCGACTTGCCCCCACCCGTGGGCATGAGCACCAGCGCATCGCCTCCAGCGGCCACATGGTCAATGATGGCTTGCTGCGGGCCGCGAAAGGCGTCGTAGCCAAAAACTTCGCGCAGGATGGGGAGGTGGGGGGACACTTGGGTTGGATGGCTTTTTGAAGGCTTGATTGTCCGCTATTGATGGGGTAGGTTTTGCAGGCTTTCTGTGAGTTTGTGTCGTCAGAGTTTGGCGGGTGTGGTGTGTGTGGGTGAGGGCAGGCACAGGGTTCCTCATGAGGCGGGGGTACGCCAAAATCGTCACCCTCTGCCCGCCCTCACCCACCCACACCAGACCATGGGCTGCGCGGCTAACACTCCCAAGACCGTTGTTCATCACCTGTAAGGTTCGCGCTCACCCCCAGCAAAGCTGACGACCACCACCAGCGTTTGGAAGGGGGCAGCGGCGGGCGACGATTTTGGCGTACCCCCGCCTCATGAGGAGTCCGCCGCTGCCCCCTTCCAAATGCGTCCAGCCGCCCCCCAGCTCTGGCAGCTCTCCCAGGATGTATAGCGTTACCATCCCAGCCCATGCACACCTCCGCCCTCGTCCTGTTTTCTGGTGGCCAAGACTCCACCACTTGCCTGGCCCATGCTTTGTCACGTTACGAACGCGTCGAAACCTTGGCTTTTGACTACGGCCAACGCCACAAGGTCGAGTTGGACGCACGGCTCAATGTGCTGGCTGCGATCAGGGCACGGTTTCCGGCCTGGGCCCCAAAAATGGGTGAAGACCATTTGCTGGACGCCGGCATCCTGGGTCAGATCAGCGAAACGTCTTTGACCCGCGATACGGCGATCGAGATGGAAAGCTCGGGCCTGCCCAACACCTTTGTGCCGGGGCGCAACCTGTTGTTCCTCACGCTGGCGGCAGCGCTGGCTTATCGCCGGGGCTTGCAAGTCATCGTCACCGGCGTGTGCGAGACTGATTTTTCAGGTTACCCCGACTGCCGCGACGACACCATGAAAGCCATGCAGGTGGCGCTGTCGTTGGGGATGGACCGCAAGCTGCTGATCGAAACCCCTCTGATGTGGATCGACAAGGCGCAGACCTGGCAACTGGCGCACGATTTGGGCCAAAAGGCTGACCCGGCGCAAGGCGGGCAGGCGCTGGTGGACTTGATCGTGGAGCACACCCACACCTGCTATCTGGGTGACCGCACGCAGCGCCACGACTGGGGCTATGGCTGCGGCCAGTGCCCGGCTTGCCAGTTGCGGGCAGCGGGGTTTGCGCGGTTTCAAAAAACCTGAAACCCCAACTTTTACAATACCCTCCATGAAACCCCTGACCTACACCCGCGCCCAAGCGCTGCCCGAAATCCTCAAAAACCGCATCGCCATCCTGGACGGGGCCATGGGCACCATGATCCAGCGCTTCAAATTGTCGGAGGCCGACTACCGAGGCGAGCGTTTCAAGGACTTCCCCAAAGACGTCAAGGGCAAC
>JBIKRC010000045.1:0-10451 GCA_044349375.1 Limnohabitans sp. | reverse complement strand
TGCTCGCGGAGCACCTTGAGAAAAGCCTGTCTTCTTTTGTTTTTCAAGTCGCCATAAAACAGCACATCGCATGTGTGCGCGCTGTCGGAGTCGGTGACCTCGCTTGAAAATTCAGCGCCAGGGTAGTTGGGCACCGGCGACAAGGGCACGTGAAAAATCATGTCGGCGGGTAAGCCTTGCTGGACCAAAAACTGGATGTTTTGCGCAGAGTAATCAAAAACCGCCACCGAGTTGAAAAGGATGTTCAGGTACTCGGGGGTGAACCACCGGGGATGGACCGATTGCTCCATTTGAAAAACGATGCGTTTTTCGGGTGGCGGCAAATGCGAAAACATTTGAGGACAGATGACCAGGTACAAGTCTTCAGGAAAGGCCTCGGGCATCTCGTGGTCGATGTGAACCGCAAAACCCAAACTGCTCGCATGGGTCTGCAAGGCATGTGCCACAAAAGTGGTGGCGCGTGTGCACACGATGTGCAGCGTGCGTGCACAGCCCAAGCTTTTTTGATCAAGGATGCGTTGGCGACGCAAAGGCCAATCGTTGGAGGGTGAGGGCGCTGGGTTTTGCAGTGCCTGAAGAAGCCATGCACGAAAAGCCGGGTGAATGTCTCCTGCATGTGGCCAAACCCATGGTTTGAACAGGGGGCGGGGCGCCAATTGGGCGTCAAATACCAGCGATTTCAACCAGGCACGGGGCTTGCCGTTGGCATGAAAACCTATCTTCTTCAAAATTTGAGCCATGATTTCAATCCAGCAGACACACCAAACACACTGGGATTGTCGCCAGAAAACAAGGGGTTGAACCGCGTGGTGTCATGGGCCCGATGGATCTTTGGAACCACAGATCGCGAGAGGACCTCATTCACACCGCATCCAAGCCCGCCCGCGTGGCATTCGCTTGCTGACCGATCTGCGCCTTGTCCTCAGCGCTCATCTTGCCCACATGCTTGACCATCAGCGCAGTGCGCGGATTGCCTGAAAAGTCATTTTCGTGGCGAATCAGAAAGTCCCAGTACAACGTGGTCATGGGGCAAGCGCTGGGGCCGGTGCGCACATCGGGCTGGTAGCGGCAGCCTTTGCAGTAGTTGCTCATGCGGCTGATGTACTGGCCGCTGGCCACATAGGGTTTGCTGGTGAAGCGCCCGCCGTTGACGTGCAGTGCCATACCCAAGGTGTTGGGCGTCTCCACCCATTCCACCGCGTCGATGTACATGGCGCGGTACCAGGCGCTGACCTGTTGCGGCGATAGCCCCGCCAGCACGGCAAACTGTCCGGTGACCATAAGGCGTTGAATGTGGTGCGCGTAGCCGTGTTGCAGGCTTTGGCCGATGGTGGCTTGCATGCAGGCCATGTGCGTCTTGCCCGTCCAGAACCAAGCGGGCAAGTCGCGCGTGTGGCCGTAGTGGTTGGCTTCGGCCATGTGCGGCATGTCCAGCCAGTACACGCCGCGAATGAACTCGCGCCAGCCCAACACCTGGCGGATGAAGCCTTCCACACTGGCCAGCGGCAAGCTGCGTTCGTGATAAGCCTCTTCGGCCGCTGCGATGACTTCACGGGGGTTGAGCAGGTGCAGGTTCAAGCTGCTGCCCACCAGCGCGTGCCAGCCAAACGGAAGCGTGGTCCACATGGCGTCTTGCCAAGCGCCGAAGTTTTCGAGGCGTTGGTCCACAAAGTGTTGCAGCGCCACCAAGGCGCCTTCGCGGGTGACAGGCCAGGCAAAGTGGTCCAGCGTGCCCGGATGCGTGGCAAATCGTGTGTTGACCAGGTCGACCACATCTTGCGTCGCGCGGTCGGGCGCAAAACGGGCAGGTGGCGGCACGGTGCCGGGTCCTTTGGCCCCAAAGCCTTTGCGGTTCTCGGCATCAAAATTCCATTGGCCGCCGATGGGCTCTTTGCCTTCCATCAAGATGCCGTGGCGCTTGCGCATCTCGCGGTAAAAGAACTCCATGCGCAGCTCTTTTTTGTGACCGGCCCACTTGGCAAATTGGGCGCGGCTGCACAAAAAGTGCGTGTCGCCTACCCAGCGCAGCAGAACTTGAGCTTGCTCGGCAGCGTCTTCGATCAGCCGTTCCATGCGCCAGGCCCCTGCTTCCATCACCACCAAGGCTTTTGGCGGGTCGGTGTGCAGGGCCAGAGCCAAACGCCCTGCAAAGTCCGGAGGCAGCTTGGCGTCGTCCACCTTCATGTAAGTACAAGGCCAGCGGCGGCGGTGCGCAACGTTTGCAAAGTGCCGCATGCCCGACAAGAAAATCACGATCCGGGCTTTGTGGTTCCAGACTTCGCCCGCTTCGCTGTCGGCCTCGATCATCAAGAGCCGGTCTTGGGTGGGGTCAAAGTCGGCCAAGGCTGGGTTGTCCCAGCCCAGTTGGTCGCCCAAAACCAATATCAGGTGACGTGTCATGCCTTGTCTTTCGTGGGAGGGGGATGTCCAGGATGGGGAGATCAGGTACTGGCTGACTTAGGTTTGTCAGCGCGGCAGCGCTCACTGCAATACAGAACGTCGTCCCAGTTCTTGGCCCAGCTTTTGCGCCACACCATGGCGCGGCCACACACCGCGCACGGCTTTTGCGGCAAACTTTGTTTGTTCCCTTTGAACCCCGGGGTTTTGGGCATGTTGTTCTCCGGTGGCTGAGGGTGTACGTGACAATCAAGAGAAACAAGTTTAAACTGATTAGTCGCAAAATGAGTTTTCAAGTACAGATGAACCACTCTCCGGTAAAAAAATGGGGCGTTAACCTGGTGTTGGTCGCCTTGGCCGCCATGCTGGGCCTGGGGCTGGAAGCAGCGCAAGCCAGCCCGCAAACGGCTGTTCAGGCGTCCGCCTGCCCTGCCATCCTGAACCACAGCTTTGACCGCCTGCAAGACGAAAAGCCGCAGTCACTCTGTCAGTACGCGGGTAAGGTGGTGCTGGTGGTCAACACCGCCAGTTTTTGCGGTTTCACCTCGCAATACAAAGGGCTGGAAACGCTGAACACCCAATACAAAGACCGTGGCTTGGTGGTTCTGGGCTTTCCTTCGAACGACTTTTCGCAGGAAAAAGGCAGCAACAAAGACATCGCCGCCTTTTGCGAAAGCACTTTCGGCGTGAAGTTCCCGATGTTCACCAAAACCCAGGTCACGGGCGATGGTGCCGCGCCCTTGTTCAAGCAGCTCACCGCCCAAACCGGCCAAAAGCCCCGCTGGAACTTTCACAAATACCTGATTGGCCGGGACGGCAAGGTCATTGACCAGTACAGCAGCATGACGGGGCCGGAAAGTAAAACCCTGCTGTCCGCCATCGACACAGCGCTGAAAGCCAAGCCATGAGCCGACGCATGAAACTGGCCATCGTGGGGTCTGGCATTTCCGGCCTGGCCGTGGCCCACACCCTGAAAGACCATGCCGACATCACCGTGTTCGAGGCGGGCGACTACTTTGGCGGCCACACCCACACGGTCGACATCACGCTGCCCACGCCGCAAGGCCCCATCACCCACGGGGTGGACACGGGTTTTTTGGTTTTCAACGAACGCACTTACCCCAACTTGATCAACCTTTTTGCTGAACTGCAGGTCGAAACCGCGCCGTCCAACATGTCTTTTTCGGTCAAGGTGCCGGGGGCGTTGAATGGCAATACGCTGGAGTGGAGCGGCACCGACCTGAACAGCGTCTTCGCCCAGCGCAGCAACTTGGTCAACCCACGGTTTTGGCGCATGTTGGCCGATGTGATGCGCTTCAATGCGCTGTGCACACGCATCGCCAATGCCCAGCGCGAACAAGACCTGCAGCAGCCGCTGGTCGAATTTTTCCGCACGCACAAGTTCAGCGAGTCTTTTCGCGACTGGTATTTCTTGCCCATGCTGGGCTGCATCTGGAGTTGCCCGACCGACCAAATGCTGCAATTTCCGGTGGCCACCATGATCCGGTTTTGCCACAACCACGGCCTGATCCAGGTGACCAACCGCCCGCAATGGTTCAGCGTGGTGGGGGGTGCACGCCATTACGTTGAGAAAATTTTGGCGGGTGTGCACGACAAGCGGCTCAGCACTCCTGTGCGCCTGATCGAGCGCGACGCGCAAGGCGTGCGGATCATCACCGACGGTCATGCCGAACGCTTTGACGAAGTGGTGATCGCCACCCACACCGACCAGGCGCTGGGCCTGTTGCGCGAGCCCTCAGGTGAGGAGCGCAAGGTGTTGGGCGACATCCGTTACCAAGACAACCGGGCCGTGTTGCACACCGATGCCAGCGTTTTGCCGGCCAACCCCAAGGCCTGGGCCGCCTGGAATTACGAGCGCGCAGCCAGCACCGAGCGCGAGTCCTCGCGCGTGTGCCTGCATTACCTGCTCAACCTATTGCAAATCATCCCTTTTGCCCAGCCCGTGGTGGTGTCACTCAACCCATTGCAGCCCATCGACCCGGCCACCATCTTGGGCGAATACGACTACGCGCACCCGGTGTTTGACCTCAAAGCGATTGACGCGCAAAAACGCGTGCCTTTGCTGCAAGGCCAGCACCACACCTGGTACGCCGGGGCCTGGACGGGTTACGGCTTTCACGAAGACGGCCTCAAGTCGGGGCTGCAAGTGGGCCGCGCCTTGCTCAAACATATCCACGAGCAAGGCGGCCTTCAGGAAAAACTGGCCGCATGACCTCAGCCACCGCACTCATTGGCTGGGGCCAGGTGCGCCACACGCGCCACCGCCCGGCCCACCACGCGTTCGTCTACCCGACCGCTTTTTTGATGCTGCCCATGCGCAGCTTGCAAGCGGGTGTGTGCCGCACCGATCTGGCCATCAACCGACGCGCCTGGTTTGCCTTTCACGATGCCGACCACGGCGATGGCCGTCCGGCCAAGACCGGCGGGGCCTTGGCTTGGCTCGATGCCTTGCTGGACAAAGAAGGCATCGAGGACGCCACAGGTGAGGTCTGGTTGCAGGCTTTTCCGCGTGTGTTGGGCCATGCTTTCAAGCCTGTGAGCTTTTGGTACGCACACCGCGCCGATGGCAGCTTGGCTGCCATCGTGGCCGAGGTGAACAACACCTTTGGTGAGCGGCATTGTTACCTGTTGCCGGAGCCGCAATACGGCCAAACGATTTTGGCCCACAAGGTCTTCCATGTCTCCCCCTTTTGCGATGTGCAAGGCCAATACCGCTTTCGCTTCATGCGTGTGACACACGCAGGCCAAGACCGCATCGTGGCGCGTGTGGACCATGCCGACGCTGATGGCCCCTTGATCGACACCAGCTGGAGCGGCGTGCTCGAGCCTGCCACCGCCGGGGCCTTGCGCCGCGTGATGTGGCGATATCCGCTGCTCACACTGGGTGTGGTGGCCCGCATCCACTGGCATGCGCTCTTGCTTTGGCTGAAAAAAGTTCCGTTTTGGCGCAAGCCCGAGCCACCCCGCGATTTTGTGACCCGATGAACACTGGACCCCACCGGATGCCGCCCTCCATGAAGACTGTCGACAACGCCCAAGCCTTGGGCCACCGCACCACCACCAGCATTTCGCACGCCAGCCTGCCCAAGGCCGCTGCACGTCTGCTCAGCCTGTTGGCGCGCCTGAAAATTGGCACGCTCACGGTGCACGCGCCCGATGGCAACAACCAGGTTTTTGGCACGCACGAGGCCCCATTTGCAGCTTTGCACATCCACCGCTGGGACATGTGCGCCGAGGTTTTGAAATCGGGTGACATTGGTTTTGCCGAGGGCTACATGGCGGGCGACTGGACCACACCCGACCTGGCCGCCCTGCTGCGCTTGACCATTGCCAACCGTGACCACATTGAAAGCGCCATTTTCGGCCATTGGCTGGGGCGTTTGTTCTACCGCATCAAGCACCTGCTCAACCGCAACAACCGGACGAACAGCCGCAAAAACATCCACGCCCATTACGACTTGGGCAATGCGTTTTACGAGCTGTGGCTGGACGGCACGATGAACTACTCATCGGCCTGGTTTGACGGTGACCGCACAAAAGACATGGCCGAGGCCCAAAAAGCCAAGGTGCGCCGGGCCCTGCGCATGGTGAACGCACAGCCAGGCGACCGCGTGCTGGAGATCGGCTGCGGCTGGGGTGCTTTGGCCGAAGCGGCCACTACCGAGTTTGGCGCGCACATCACGGGTGTGACCCTGTCCACCGAGCAACTGGCGTTTGCCAACGCCCGCATGCAATCGCACGGCGTGCAGCAGCGTGCGGATTTGCGATTGCAGGACTACCGCGACATCGATGATGGTCCCTACGACGCGGTGTGCTCGATCGAGATGATCGAGGCGGTGGGCCAAGAATACTGGCCCACCTATTTTCAGACCATCAACCGCATGCTCAAGCCGGGTGGCCGTGCCTGCGTGCAGAGCATCACGATCGACGACCGGTTTTTTGAGCGGTACTTGCAATCGACCGATTTCATTCAGCAGTACATCTTTCCGGGCGGATGTTTGCCCAGTCCCGGGGAGTTCCGCAAACAAGCTCAAGCTGCTGGCCTGCAGGTGGTCGATGAGCTGAACTTCGGCCTTGATTACGCTGAAACTTTGCGCCGTTGGCGCGAGAGTTTCATGTCGCAACTGGACACGGTGAGAATGCTGAAATTTGACGACCGCTTCATCCGTCTGTGGTCCTTCTATCTGGCGTACTGCGAAGCGGCGTTTGACGAAGCCAGCATCGACGTGATCCAGTTCACCTTGGTCAAACCTGGCTAATGCCCATGAACACCTCACTGACAACCCGCGCCACGTCCTGGCTGCTGCAAAACGGCTGGCGACACGGCTTTTTTTTGGTCTTTTGGGGTGGCTTGTTGGGCGCAGCACAAGCGCAAAGCACCAGCGTGACCAGCCCCAACGCGGCCTACAGCCGCCCCGAAGTGGCGGGCTTGGGCGGCGTGGTGCCCACCGCGCCGGTGCGCCTGCGGGTTTGGGGATTTGAGGTGTATGACGCCAGGTTGTGGACGCCCCGGGGTTTTCGGCACACGCAGGCCATGCAACAAGCCTTTGCCTTGGAGCTGCAATACCTGCGCAAATTGGAAGGCTCGGCCATTGCCAGCCGTTCGATAGAAGAGATGCGGCGTGTGGGCAGCTTCACCGATGCGCAATCACAAAGCTGGCTGGCAGCCATGCGCGAGATGTTTCCCAACGTCAGCGCGGGTGAGCGCATCACAGGCATCAACCTGCCCGGTGAGGGGGCCGAATTTTGGGTCAATGGCCAGCGCGTCGGCGTGGTCAAAGATGTGAATTTCGCACGCTTGTTTTTTGGGATCTGGCTCGACGAACGCACCTCTGAGCCCAAGATGCGGGCGCAACTGTTGCAAGGCCTGCAACCATGAATGACATGGCCCCGGTGACCCCCAGCGCTGTGCAGCGCAAGACCTCGGCCGCTTATGGTTTGTTGGGCTTGCCTTTGGCGTTTGTGGCTTTGCCGGTGTATGTGCATTTGCCCAATGTGTACGCCCAGCAGTACGGCGTGACGCTGGCCGCTTTGGGCGCAGTCTTGTTGCTCAGCCGCAGCATCGACGCGGTGGTGGACCCGTGGCTTGGGCGTTGGGGCGACAAGCTGTACCGCCACTCGTGGCAGGCCGTGTGGCTGGCGGCGGTGTTGATGGCGCTGGCCGTGGCGCTGGGTTTTGCGGCCTTGTTTTTTCCGCCTGCGGCGGCCCTGTCGCCCACGGGTTTGCTGGTGTGGGTGGGCGCAGCGCTCACGCTCAGCCACCTGGCCTACAGTGGGTTGGGCATCTTGCACCAGGCCTGGGCAGCGCGGCAAGGCGGCGGGGGCATTGCCCAAAGCCGCTGGGTCGCTTGGCGCGAAGGCTTTGCACTGATCGGGGTGTTGCTGGCGTCTGCCCTGCCCGCGCTGTGGGGCTGGGGGCCAACAACGGCCTTGCTGGTGCTCATGCTGGCGCTGGGCTTGTTCTCTTGGCGGCGGGTTGCGCGCAGCGCTTTGGCTTCGGCCACTGCGGTGGTTCCCGGGCATGCGGTGGGCAGCCTTTGGCAGCCGTGGCAGCACGCGGGCTTTCGCCGTTTGCTGATGGTGTTCATGCTCAACGGCCTGGCCAGCGCCGTGCCCGCCACACTGGTGCTGTTTTTTGTGCAAGACCTGTTGCAAGCGCCCAAAGCCATGGAGCCGCTGTTTCTGGGTTTGTATTTCGCCGCCGGGGCGCTGTCGTTTCCGCTGTGGCTCAAGGTCATTGACCGCATCGGCCTGCTGCGCACTTGGGCCACAGGCATGACTTTGTCGGTGCTGGCTTTTGTGAGTGTCATCACATTGGGCGCTGGCGACACCACCAGGTTTTTGGTGGTGTGTGCCTTGTCGGGCATGGCGCTGGGCGCTGACCTCACCGTGCCCGGTGCCCTGCTCAACCAACTGATCGACCGCTGCGGTGAGCGGGGCCGCACAGACGGCGCGTTCATGGGCTGGTGGAATCTGGCCACCAAACTCAATCTGGCTCTGGCTGCCGGGCTGTCTTTGCCATTGCTCGGCTTGTGGGGTTATGCCCCGGGCCAGCAGGGTGCCGATGCCGTGCTGGCGCTGGGCTTGGCTTACGGCCTGCTGCCTTGCGTGCTCAAGCTTCTGGCCGGAATGGCTTTGTACGCGGGCCTGATGCGTCGGCCCGATTTGATGTCGGGGCCTGACCTGGCCCACCCTTCGGCCCATCCTTTGGTATGAGGCCGCTTTGAACCCACTCCACGAAAGGCTCCCATGCGCCCACAAGCCAACGCCATGATCCACCGCCGCACGGCCCTGACCCGCTTGGGTGCTTTGTCCATGGTGGCCGCCACCCCCTTTGTGGCCAGCTGCGCCGGGCCGCAGGTTCAAAACTACGCGCAAGAAAAACCACTGCTGGATTTGCGCACCTACTTCACCGGCACCATCGACGCGTGGGGCGTGTTCACCGACCGCAGCGGTCAGGTGGTCAAACGCTTCACCGTGGTGATGGACTGCAGTTGGAACGGCGACGAGGGCGTGTTGGACGAGGCCTTTGTGTACTCGGACGGCACCAAACAGCGCCGCATCTGGAAGCTCAAGGCTGGGCCTAACGGCAGCTACACGGGTCGCGCCGACGACGTGGTGGGCGAAGCCTCTGGTCAAGTCAGTGGCAACGCATTCCGCTGGGGCTACACCTTGGCTTTGCCGGTCGATGGCCGGGTCTGGAACGTCGAGTTTGACGACTGGATGTACCTGATGGACGACCGCGTCATGCTCAACAAAGCCACCATGAGCAAATGGGGTGTGAAGCTGGGCGAAGTCACCTTGTCCTTCACGCGCCGCACGCCTTTGGCGGCCAAGTCGGGTTGATATTCATGAACTCCCATTCCTCTGGCGTGGCAGCAATGCCCACTGAAGCAGCCGACATGGCCATGCCCAAAGCAAGCCCACAAACTGCTGCACCCGCCCCACAGGCGCAAGCCCGAAACTGGCTGCAGCTCAACACTCCCCTCACCCATTGGCAGGGTCGCCGGGTCTGGCTGGTGGGCGCATCCACCGGCATTGGCTTGGCCTGCGCACAAGCGCTGCGCGCGGCAGGGGCCCGGGTGGTGGTGTCGGCCCGCAGCCCACAAGGCGTGCAAGACTGGGCCGCGAAAGATGCGGGTGTGCAGTGGCGTGCGCTGGACGTGAGCGATGTGCCCCAAGTGCAGGCCACGGCCCGCGCTCTGCTGGCCGAAGGCCCGCTCGACATGGTGGTCTACGCGGCCGGCTACTACCGCGCCCAACGCGCCACGGCCATGGACATCGACGACTTGTTGCAACACGACAAGGTCAATTACCAGGGCGCTTTGCAGGTGATTCATGCGGTGCTGCCGGGCATGCTCGCCCAGCGCAGCGGGCACATCAGCCTGCTCAGCAGCGTGGCCGGTTGGCGCGGCCTGCCCAATGGCCTGGCCTATGGCCCGACCAAGGCCGCCCTCACCCACTTGGCCGAGACGCTGTACATGGACTTGCAAGACCAAGGCATTGGCGTGAGCGTGGTCAACCCCGGGTTTGTGGCCACGCCGCTCACGGCGCAAAACCAGTTCACCATGCCCGCCCTGATCAGCCCCGAAGAGGCTGCGCGCCAAATGCTCAAGGGTTGGGCACAAGGCCAGTTCGACATCCATTTCCCCAAACGCTTCACCCTTTGGCTGAAACTGCTGCGCTTGCTGCCTTACCGCCTGTATTTCCCGTTGGTGCGCAAGTTCACGGGGCTTTGAGCCTGAATGGAAAGCCACACATGAACAGCCGACAAGCCACCCACAACCTGGCCGTATTTTTTGAAACCCTGTCGCCGCAAAGCGTGGCGCAGCTGCACACGATTTATGACGCGCAAGCCCGTTTCAAAGATCCTTTCAACGAGGTGCAGGGTTTGCCCGAGATCGAGCGGATTTTTCAGCACATGTACGTGGCGCTGGACCAGCCGCACTTTGTGGTGACCGGCCAGGTGGTGGACGGCCCGCAAGCCTTTTTGACCTGGGAATTTCGCTTTCGCTTCAAACGCTTTGACACCA
>JBIKRC010000361.1:0-2725 GCA_044349375.1 Limnohabitans sp. | reverse complement strand
CGTCGACGATGGCAATGCTGACCGCCCAGTTGTTTTTCAGGGCTTCGGCTTCGGCCGCAGCGGCGATGGCTTTCACATCGGACAGTTCCAAAGTGGCTTGTGTTTTCATGTTGATTTAAAGGACTGGGGTTAAAAACATCAAGCATACACGGGCGCTGACCCGTCAATTGCACACCCCAAGGCAAAACTGAATCACCCGGATAACCCCATGACCTGACGGAAATCCCGAAAACCATCGACCTTGCAGAGCGGGACCTTTAAAATGACGCTCAGCCTTGATCCAAGGCGAGTTAAGGAGATACACCATGAGCGACTTACGCACTCTCAATTCCGCCGAGTGGGGCCACGTGGACCTGGCCGCACGCAACCGCGTTCTGCGCAACACCTATTGGTTGCTTGCCCTGAGCATGCTGCCCACCGTGCTGGGCGCATGGGTCGGCGTGAGCACAGGCATCACCCAATCCCTGACAGGCTTCATGGGCCTGATCGTTTTCTTGGGTGGCGCATTCGGTTTCATGTACGCCATCGAGAAAACCAAAAACTCTGCCGCTGGCGTGCCAGTTTTGCTGGCCTTCACCTTCTTCATGGGCCTGATGCTCTCGCGCATGATCGCCATGGTGCTGGGTTTCAAGAACGGCTCTGACCTGGTGATGACCGCTTTTGCGGGCACCGCCGGTGTGTTCTTTGTCATGGCCAGCCTGGCCAGCGTCATCAAGCGCGATTTGTCGGGCATGGGCAAATGGCTGTTCGTCGGGGCCATGGTCCTGATGGTGGGCGGCATCATCAACGTGTTTGTGGGCTCCACAATCGGCATGATGGTGATTTCAACCTTGGCCATCGGCATCTTCAGCGCCTTCTTGCTGTATGACATCAAGCGCATCCTGGATGGCGGCGAAACCAACTACATCAGCGCTACCTTGGCCCTCTACATGAGCGTGTTCAACATCTTCCAAAGCCTGTTGGCCCTGCTGGGCATCATGGGCGGTGAAAAAGACTGAGACGTCTCAGCTTACCAAACCAAAAAGGCTCCTTCGGGAGCCTTTTTGTTTGGGGATTGGCGTATCAAATCAGTTCAAACACCGCCATGCTCTCCACATGCGCCGTGTGCGCAAACATGTTGATGACCCCGGCGGCCACACAGCGGTAGCCCGCACGGTGCACCAAAATGCCGGCATCCCGGGCCAACGTGGCGGGGTTGCAGCTCACATAGACAATGCGCTGCGGGGGTTTCCATCCTTGGCGCAAATCCTGGTTTTCATTCAGCTCGGCCAGTGCCTTGCTCAGGGCAAAGGCACCCTCGCGGGGTGGGTCCACCAACCATTTGTCGGCGGTGCCATCGGCCACCAACATCTCGGGCGTCATCTCGAACAAATTGCGCGCCACAAACGATGTGGGGGCCAAGGTCTGGCCCTCGGGCCGAGCGGCCTGGTTGCGTGCGTAGTTGTCGCGTGAACGCGCGACCAGGGTCTCTGCCCCTTCGATGCCCAGCACCTCGGCCGCTTGCGTTGCGATGGGCAATGTGAAATTGCCCAAACCGCAAAACCAATCGATCACCCGCTCGGTCTTTTGCGCTTGCAGCAAGCGCAGCGCACGGGCCACCAACACGCGGTTGATGAAGGGATTGACCTGGGTGAAGTCGGTGGGCCTGAAGGGCATGGTGATGCCATAGTCGGGCAAGCCATAACTCAGCTGGGAACCACCCTCATCCAGCAATTGCACCGTGTCCGGGCCTTTGGCTTGCAGCCACCATTGCACCCGGTGCTCGGCCGCAAAGGCGCGCAGCAAGGCTTTGTCGCTTTCGCTCAGGGGTTCCATGTGTCGCAGCACCAAGGCCGTGACTTCGTCACCGCAAGCCAGCTCCAGCTGGGGCAAGGTCTCACGGGCGTCCATCTGGCCAATCAGCGCACGCAAAGGCAGCAGCAGGCGGCTGACATGGGGCGGCAAGACCGGGCAAATTTTCATGTCGGCAACGTAACGGCTTTTGCGCTCGTGAAAGCCAATGAGCACTTGGCCTTTTTTGATCACATAGCGCACCGACAACCGGGCGCGGTAGCGGTAACCCCAGGTCGGCCCCTCAATCGGGCGCAACATGGTTTCGGCTTTGACTTTGCCCAAGTGCCAAAGGTTGTCTTCGAGCACCCGCTGCTTGATGGCCACTTGGGCCGAGACCTCCAGGTGCTGCATTTTGCACCCGCCGCAGGCCCCGGCATGCAGGCCAAAATTCGGGCAGCCTGGCCGCACGCGTTGCGACGACTCGTGGTGAATTTGGGTGACCGTGCCCTGCTCCCAGTTGTTCTTTTTGCGGTGTACGTTGACCGACACCAGCTCGAACGGCAAAGCACCTTCGATGAACACAACTTTGCCGTCAGGTCGGCGGGCGATGCCTTGGGCATCCATGTCCAGGGAACCCACACGCAGCCAGCCCTCGGGTAAATCGTCACTGCTGTGACCGGGGTTTTCGGCTTGGGCTTGGGAAAGGGAAATGTCTGGATCGCTCATGCCCCGATTGTCTCAGGATGTGAGGCCTGCATTGAGGGCCCAACGCACAGTTTCACAGGGAAACTTCAGATCCAGCCTTGCAGGTATTCCTGCCAGTGAGGTTCTTGCGGGGCCAAGTCATGTGCGGCTCCGTTGGGTTGACCGCCGACTCTGCACCTCAACGCGCAGGCAGGTATTTGGCCGGGTCCACCGGTTTGCCTTGACGGCGAATTTCGAAATGCAGCTT
>JBIKRC010000398.1:0-2732 GCA_044349375.1 Limnohabitans sp. | reverse complement strand
CACGGCATCCGTGACGGGGGTGTACCGTCAGATGGGTCGTTTGATTCCCGAACTGGGTCTCAAGAAAGATTGAACCTTATGTGGCAAGCCAATATCATTTTGCAAAATGGGCAATTGATGCCTTATGCCGAAGCCAAAGTACATCCCATGACATTGGGCATGACTTATGCGACGGCCTTGTTTGAGGGGCTTCGTGCCTATCGAAACCCGGTCACAGGTGAATTCAAGATTTTTCGCTTGGCGGAGCATTTGAAGCGATTGCAGGCCGGGATGAAGGTGATGCGGTTTGACCACGTTTTCGATCCAGAAAAAATCAGGCAAGAGCTGGCGGGTTTGATACGCGCCAACGAACCCGATGACGATGTCTACATTCGTCTCTTGGTGTACATCGAAGCATTGGGTTTGATGGCCCAGACGGGCCCTGTGGGTTACACCGCTGCGGCCTCTCCGCGGGAGCGGCCCAAATTTGCAGACACGGGCATGAGCTTGGGGGTGAGTTCCTGGAGCCGTTTGTCTGACAACGCCAGCCCACCCCGCGTGAAGGCAACGGCCAATTATCACAATGCCCGATTGACGCAACTGCAAGCCAAGGCCGATGGCTACGACGGCGCATTGATGTTGACGCCATCCGGTAAAGTGTCTGAAGCACCGATTGCTTGTTTTTTCATGGTGCGTGATGGCAAGCTCATCACGCCCCACATCGGCAGCAACATTTTGGAAAGTATCACAAGAGACACCGTCATCACCTTGTACCAGGAAACCACTGGACGGGCAGTTGTGGAGCGCGAGATAGACCGCAGCGAGTTGTACTTTGCGGATGAAGCATTTTTATGTGGAACGGGTCAGGAAATCATTCCGGTCGTTCAGATCGACCGATTGCCAGTGGGTGACGGAAAGATCGGTGAACAAACCCGCAGCATGCAAAAAATCTATTTTGAAACCGTCAGGGGTTTGACGCCCGACCGTCATGGCTGGCTCACGCCGGTTTGATGGCAGAGGTTGGCGCTTGGCTGGCGGCCAGCCTCAAATGGTGAATCAAATCCTCGCTGAACTTGGGCAGCATCCGCTGCTGCTGCTTGACCAGGCTGATTTGTCGTCTTGCCCAAGGATCTTCCAGGGGGATCATGCGTAAGTCGTTTGAGTTCGCATGGCTCAGCGCAATGGCCCGCGGAACAATGGCAATGCCCACGCCAACAGCAGCCATTTGACAGACGTTTTCGTAATTGCCGACTTGGATTCTCAAATTCACCCGCTTGCCAATGTTTTGGGCTTTGCGGTCCAGAAATGACTGAATGGAGTTGAATTGGTTGAGGCCCACAAAACGGTATTCGTCCAGGATGTCAGACAATTTCACCGAAATTTCGTTGGCAATGGCGGCGCCTGAATGACAAACGACCACCAACTCATCGGCATACAGCGGGACCACATCAATTTTGTCGGCGTCGACAGACCCAGCCACGATGCCTAAATCGGCGGCACCCTTCGCGACCGAGGAAATGATGTCGCGCGAGGGCAGCTCTTCCAGATCAATGTCGATGTCGGGATTGTCATTGAGAAAAGCCGACAAAGCCTTGGCTCAAAAAGTGTTGGTGGCCGTGCTGTTGGCTTGAAGCCTGATTCGCCCCTTGACGCCCAGGGCATAAGGCCTCAGATCGGCATGCATGACCTCCAATTGTTGCAACACAAGTTTGGCGTGATTGGCCATGGCCTCGCCCGCCTGGGTCAACTGCAAACCCTTGGCTTGCCGAAGCATCAATGGCGTTTGAAAATTTTCTTCAAGCTGCTTGATCCTCAAACTGGCGGAGGGAACAGACAAAAAACATTTTTCGGCCGCCCGTGTCAGATTTAACTGTTCCCCGACGTGAAAAAAAAGACGCAAATCTGTCAAGTCGTAATGCATGAAATCCTTGCAGCAGTGTTCAATGAGCAGTGATGGGCATGATGCTGGTGGCAGCTTGAATGGATTCAAACAAGGCGTCCATCAAGCGGGTCTTGGGTTCATTTTTTCTGGTGAGCAAAACAACATTCAACGCGGGAGCCCCTCTGCCGATGGGATAAACCCGCACGGGATAAGCCATCATCATGCGGGGGTCAATCGACGGCACCATCGACACCCCCAGGCCGGCATTGACCATGGACAAAACGGCATGGACAGACGGTAAATCCATGCTTCTTTGCGCTTGCGGCATATTTTGACCGATCCACTGCGCAGCCAATTTGCCGGTGCTGGTGCTGGCATCAAAGCGGATCCATGGGTAATCACAAAACAGTTGGTGTATTTTGGCGGCCTTGGCGGTGGGCGGCGCAATGACCACCAATTCGTTTTTGAAGAGGTGCTGCCAATGCAGGCGTTGCGATCCACCTTTGACGGGTTGAACCACAATCGCAGCATCCAGTTCATTGGCTTTGACGGCCGCGATGAGTTCAACGGCGCGTCCTCTTGCGGGTTTCAATTGCAGGGCAGGGTGTTTCTTCAAGAGGTGTTGAATGACGCCGGGCAGCAAGCTGGCTTGCATGCTTTCAATGACGCCCAAGCGTATCGTGCCTTCGATTTGAATGGACTTGCGTCGGCGAAGCTGCTCAATTTGCTGCATGGGCAGATGCATGACACTGGCCACTTCGTGCGCAAATGGCATGGGCTTGACCTGTAAACCCGAGCGATCAAACAGAGGCTGTCCGAAAAAAACCTCCACCTGCTTCATCTGCATGCTGACCGCACTGGGTGTGAGGTT
>JBIKRC010000360.1:0-2733 GCA_044349375.1 Limnohabitans sp. | reverse complement strand
CCAGTTTGCTGGTGGAGGAGACTGGATTCGAACCAGTGTAGGCGTAAGCCAACAGATTTACAGTCTGCCCCCTTTAGCCACTCGGGCACCCCTCCAGAAGCGAGTCTTATATTATGCCATCTTTTTGTGACGCCCTGCAAGACGGCCCACAAAATTATCACCATTCGATGGCTTTTCCGCCGCATTCCTCAAGAAAGGCATTGGCCTGAACAAAGTGATCGCAGCCTAAAAAGGGCACAGGGCGTCGCAAGGCCGAAAGGGGCGAGGGGTGATTGGCCAGCAGGACCAAATGCTTGGCAGCGCTTGCGGTTTGTTCGATCAACGTCTTTTTGGCCTGAGCTTGTGCACCCCACAACATGAACACCACCGGCGTGGCGCTTTGGGCCACAGTTTTGACCAGTTCATCGCTCAAAATCTCCCAACCCCACCGAGCATGGCTGGCCGCTTGCCCGTCTTGTACCGTCAAACAAGTGTTGAGCAGCAAGACCCCTTGCCTTGCCCAGCGCACCAGAGACCCGTTAGTGGGCATCGTCACACCCAGACTTTGCTGCAACTCCTTGAAAATATTGCGCAAACTGGGTGGCAAGCGCACCCCAGACGCCACCGAAAACGCCAATCCTTCTGCCTGGCCCGGTCCGTGGTACGGGTCTTGACCCAGAATCACCACACGCACCTGGCTCAGCGGGGTCAAGTTCAGCGCCCGAAAAGGATCGGGTGGATAAATGATGGCCCCTGAATTCAGGTCAGCGGTCAAGCGCGCAGACAAGGCTTGCCCGACCGCCGAGGCCAAAAACTCGACCACATGCGTCCGCCACCCCTCATCCAGTTTTTGCAGATCGGGGGGCCAGCCCAGCAACCGATCGGCCACCAAGGCCCCGCCTTCAAACGCCAGACTCTGCTGAACCAGCATGTGGGACATCAGGCAAATAGTTTGGACAGCGCCTCGCCGGGCTCGCTCGAACGCATGAAAGCCTCACCCACCAAAAATGCATTGACTTTCGCCTCGCGCATCCGCAGGACATCTTCCGGGGTTTGAATACCGCTTTCGGTGACCAACAAACGGTCGGCCGGTACGTCGGGCAACATGTCCAGGGTGGTCTGCAGGGACACTTCGAAAGTTTTCAGGTTGCGGTTGTTGATGCCGACCAGGCGCGTTTTTAACTTCAGGGCGCGTTCCAGTTCGGCTTTGTCGTGCACTTCCACCAACACGGCCATGTCCAGGCTGCGGGCCACGGCCTCCATCTCGGCCATGTGGGCATCGTCCAGACAGGCGGCAATCAGCAAGATGGCGTCAGCCCCCATGGCTCGGGCTTCGTACACCTGATAGGCATCGATCATGAAATCCTTGCGCAGCACCGGCAGGTCGCAGCTGGCACGGGCTTGCTTCAGGAAATCCACGCTGCCCTGAAAAAACTGCTTGTCCGTTAAAACAGACAAACACGCTGCGCCATGCTCGGCATAGCTTTGGGCGATGTCGGCCGGGATGAAGTCGGCGCGCAGCACACCTTTTGAAGGGCTGGCTTTTTTGATTTCGGCGATCACCGCAGCTTGGCCGGCGGCGATTTTGGCACGCATCGCGCCTTCGAAGTCACGGGTCAGCACGCGGCTTTCGGCATCGGCGCGCACCACGGCCAGCGATTTTTGCTTCAGGGCCGCAGCCACTTCTTCGCGTTTGACCGCGACGATTTTGTCCAAGATGTCACTCATGATTTACTTTCTGTGCGGGCTCGGTGGCACCGTTTTTTTAAATGGCTCAAGCCGCCTTATGGCCAAAGGCCACGAACTGCGCCAGCTTGGCTTTGGCCGCGCCCGACTCGATGGCAACTCGGGCACGCGCCAAACCATCGGCAATGCTGCTGGCCACATCGGCGGCATACAAGGCAGCGCCCGCATTGATCATGACAATGTCGCGTGCCGCACTGGCCTCATTGTCCAGCACACCCCGCAGCATGGCCATGGATTGCTCGGGTGTTTCCACTCTCAGGGCCCGGTTGCTGGCCATGGTCAGACCAAAGTCCTCGGGGTGAATTTCGTATTCGGTGATCTGGCCGTTTTTGAGCTCCCCCACCAAGGTGGCCGCGCCCAGGCTGATTTCGTCCATGCCGTCGCGGCCATACACCACCACCGCATGCTCGGCCCCCAAGCGTTGCAGGGCACGCACCTGAATGCCCACCAGGTCAGAGTGGAACACGCCCATCAAGATGTTCGGTGCGCTGGCCGGGTTGGTCAAGGGGCCGAGGATGTTGAAAATCGTGCGGACACCCAACTCTTTGCGCACCGGAGCCACGTTTTTCATGGCCGGGTGGTGGTTGGGAGCAAACATGAAGCCGATGCCCACTTCTTCGATCGAACGCGCGATCTGCTCTGGCGACAGGTGGATGTTGCCGCCCAAGGCTTCGACCACGTCGGCGCTGCCGGACTTGCTGCTGACGCTGCGCCCACCGTGTTTGGCGGTTTTGGCCCCAGCAGCCGCGGCCACAAACATGGCACAGGTCGAAATGTTGAAGGTGTGGGCCCCGTCACCGCCTGTGCCCACAATGTCCACCAGGTGCGTGGGGTCGGGCACATGCACCTTGGTCGAAAACTCCCGCATGACCTGGGCGGCGGCGGTGATCTCGCCAATGGTTTCCTTCTTCACGCGCAGGCCCGTGATGAGCGCCGCCGTCATGACGGGTGACAACTCACCATTCATGATCATGCGCATGATGTGCAGCATCTCGTCATGGAAAATTT
>JBIKRC010000359.1:0-2738 GCA_044349375.1 Limnohabitans sp. | reverse complement strand
CAGGTTGGTGCACACGTTCAGCTTGAACTTGCCCACCGGCTTTTGGTTGTACATGTTGTAGAAGGTGGTGACTTCGTGCACCGCCATCACAGGCATGCCCAACACCTCGGCCACGACTTGCTCACTGTCGGGGCTCACCCAGCCGAGTTCTTGCTGCACGATCGCCAAGCAAGCCATGACGGCCGACTGCTTTTGGTCTGCAGGGAACTTGGCAACTTCACGCGCAAAGCGTGCTCTGGTTGAATCAGAGATCATCGGTCAATCTCTCCAAAAACGATGTCCATGGTCCCGATGATCGCGACCGCATCGGCCAGCATATGGCCACGGGCCATTTCATCGAGAGTGGCCAAATGGGCAAAGCCCGGGGCGCGAATTTTGAGGCGGTAAGGCTTGTTGGCCCCATCGCTCACCATGTAGATGCCGAACTCACCTTTGGGGTGTTCGACGGCGGCGTAGGCCTCGCCTTCGGGCACATGAAAACCTTCGGTGAAGAGCTTGAAATGGTGAATCAAGTCTTCCATGTTGGACTTCATGCCCTCACGCGCAGGCGGCGCCACCTTGTGGTTGTCGGTGATGACCGGGCCAGGGTGGGCACGCAGCCACTTCACGCACTGCTGGATGATGCGGTTGGATTCGCGCATCTCTTGCACGCGCACCAGGTAACGGTCATAGCTGTCACCGGTCTTGCCCACAGGCACATCGAACTCAACCTGGTCGTAAGCGTCGTACGGTTGCTTTTTGCGCAAGTCCCAAGCGAAGCCGGAGCCGCGCAGCATGGGGCCGGTCATGCCCAAATTCAGGGCACGCTCGGGTGCCACCACGCCGATGCCCACGGTGCGCTGCTTCCAGATGCGGTTGTCGGTCAACAGGGTTTCGTATTCGTCCACACACTTGGGGAAGCGCTGCGTGAAGTCGTCAATGAAGTCCAGCAAGGAACCATTGCGGTTTTTGTTCAGCTGCTCAATCGCCTTGGCGTTCTTGATCTTGCTGACCTTGTACTGCGGCATGCTGTCCGGCAAATCGCGGTAAACGCCACCGGGACGGAAGTAGGCGGCGTGCATGCGGGCACCGGACACGGCCTCGTACATGTCAAACAGGTCTTCACGTTCACGGAAGGTGTAGATCAGGATGGTCGAGCTGCCGCAATCGTTGCCGTGCGAACCGAGCCACATGAGGTGGTTCAGTACGCGGGTGATCTCGGAGAACATCACGCGGATGTACTGGGCGCGCATGGGCACTTCGAGGCCCAGCATCTTCTCGATGGCCAAGCAATACGCATGCTCGTTGCACATCATCGACACGTAATCCAAGCGGTCCATATAAGGCAGCGACTGGATGTAGGTTTTGCTCTCCGCCAACTTTTCAGTGGCACGGTGCAGCAAGCCAATGTGCGGATCGGCGCGTTGCACGACCTCGCCGTCCAACTCGAGCACCAAGCGCAACACACCGTGTGCGGCCGGGTGCTGAGGACCGAAGTTCAGCGTGTAATTCTTGATTTCGGCCATGTCAGTTCAGGCCTCCATAGTTGTCTTCGCGGATGATGCGCGGCGTGATTTCTCGTGGCTCAATGCTCACGGGCTCGTAAATCACGCGCTTGCGCTCAGCGTCGTAACGCATTTCGACGTGGCCCGACAGCGGGAAGTCTTTGCGGAAGGGGTGACCGATGAAACCGTAATCGGTCAAGATGCGGCGCAGGTCGTTGTGGCCTTCGAACACGATGCCATACAAGTCAAACGCTTCGCGCTCATACCAGTTGGCCGAGTTCCAGATGTCGTTGACCGAATCCACCAAAGGCAGGTCGTCATCGGGGCAAAGCACTTTGACGCGCACGCGCTGGTTCAGGCTCACCGACAACAAATGCACCGTGACACCAAAACGCGGGCCATCGGTGCCCACTTCGCGGTAAGCCGAGTAATCAAGGCCTGCCAGGTCTACAAGCTGTTCAAATTGGCAATCCGGCGCATCACGCAGGGTTTGCATCACACCCAGGTAATGGGCCGCGCTCACATGCACAGTCACCTCACCCAGGGCCAAGGTGATTTTTTGCACCCGATCACCCAAGGCCACAGCCAGGGTGCCTTGCAGGTCTTCAGGACGAATGGCGAAATCGGTCATCGTCATTCCCTTCAAGCGCGCGCAATGGTGTGCGTGCGGCGAATTTTTTGCTGCAGCTGGATGATGCCGTAAATCAGCGCTTCGGCCGTGGGCGGGCAACCCGGTACATAGACATCCACCGGCACAATGCGGTCGCAACCGCGCACCACCGAATAGCTGTAGTGGTAGTAACCACCGCCGTTGGCGCAAGAGCCCATGGAGATCACCCAGCGCGGCTCGGACATCTGGTCGTACACCTTGCGCAGGGCCGGAGCCATCTTGTTGCACAAGGTGCCGGCCACGATCATCAAGTCGGCCTGACGAGGGCTGGCACGGAACACTTCGGCACCAAAGCGCCCCAAGTCATAACGGGCAGCAGCCGAGTGCATCATCTCGACTGCGCAGCAAGCCAGACCGAAGGTCATGGGCCAGAGCGAGCCGGTTTTGGCCCAGTTCACCACCGAGTCGTAACTCGTGGTGACGAAGCCTTCTTTCATCACGCCTTCAATCATTTGGATTCCTCAAACAGGCTGTTTGCTGTTGTGCGTCAAAACGGTCATTCCCAGTCCAGGGCACCTTTTTTCCACTCGTAGACAAAGCCCACGACCAGAATGGCCAGAAAAATGATCACGGCCACAAAGCCG
>JBIKRC010000358.1:0-2740 GCA_044349375.1 Limnohabitans sp. | reverse complement strand
GGCGTGGCCCATGTGTTCTTGAACTCGGGCCAGTCGTGCAATGCGCCCACCCGCATGCTGGTGCCGCAGTCGCGCATGGACGAAGTCATGGCGATTGCCAAGGCTGTGGCCGACAAGACCAAAGCCGGTGACCCGCGCGCCGATGACACGCAGATGGGCCCCGTGGTCAACGAAACCCAGTGGCACAAGATTCAGGGCCTGATTGCCAAGGGCATCGAGGAAGGTGCCACGCTGGTCGCCGGTGGGCCCGGCCGCCCAGAGGGCTACGACAAAGGCTACTTGGTGCGCCCCACCATCTTTGGCCATGTGCGCAACGACATGACCATAGCCCGCGAAGAAGTCTTTGGCCCGGTGTTGGTCATCATCGGTTATACCGACGACGAAGACGCTGTTCGCATGGCCAACGACACGCCCTATGGCCTGGCCGGTTATGTGTCCGGTGGCGACAAGGACCGCGTGCGCGCTGTGGCCCGACGGCTGCGTGCGGGCAACATCAACCTCAACGGTGTGCCCAACGAACGCACCGCCCCCTTCGGCGGCTACAAGTCTTCGGGCAACGGCCGCGAATGGGGCCGCTTTGGCCTGGAGGAATACCTCGAAGTCAAGGCCATCGCAGGCTTCAACTGAGCCTCGGCCCCTCCCTTCAGCAACTGTCGGGATGGGGTGCTTTCAGCGCCCCATCCGCTTTGTGTCACAATCACACCCGCTGCGGCCTCCAGTTGCCACAGCATCAGCACTCCTGCTGGGGCCTGACCCAGGCAACGCTCAAAACAAGCGCCTGTGGCTTCCATGCCCACCTTAAGACTTATCGGCCACCACTGGACACTGCCAACAGCAGTTGAATGAGCCGATACCCGCGCCGGACATGGCGCTCTGAAAAAAATGAACTTTGAAGAATTGAATCTGGCTCCGGCCCTCATGCAAGCTGTGCGCGAGCTCGGCTACGACACCCCCACCCCCATCCAGGCCCAAGCAATTCCTGCCGTTCTGGCTGGACAAGACTTGTTGGCTGGCGCCCAAACCGGCACCGGCAAAACCGCCGCGTTCACCCTGCCCATGCTGCACAAGCTGAGCTTGAGCGAGCCGGGCAAAAACCGCTTTGGCGGCAAAGCCATCCGCGCTTTGGTGTTGACACCCACCCGCGAATTGGCCGCCCAGGTCGAAGAGTCGGTGCGCGACTACGGCAAATACCTGCAGCTCGACTCCACCGTGATCTTTGGTGGTGTGGGCATGAACCCTCAAATCAGCAAGATCAAAAAAGGCGTGGACATTTTGGTGGCCACACCTGGCCGTTTGCTCGACCTACAAGGCCAGGGTTTCTTGGACTTGTCCAGCATCGAAATTCTGGTGCTCGACGAAGCCGACCGCATGCTCGACATGGGCTTCATCCATGACGTGAAAAAAGTGCTGGCTCTGGTGCCCAAAGACAAGCAAAGCCTGCTGTTCTCGGCCACCTTCAGCGACGAGATCCGCGAACTGGCTGCCAACTTGCTCAAGAACCCCCAGAGCATCCAGGTCACGCCCAGCAACACCACGGTACAGCGCATCTCGCAAGTGATCCACCCCGTGGGCCGCGGCAAGAAAAAAGACGTGCTGCTGCACATCATCCAAAAGCACGACTGGAGCCAGGTGCTGGTGTTCACGCGCACCAAGTTTGGCGCGAACAATGTGGCCGATTTCCTGACCAAAAATGGCGTGAAAGCCATGGCCCTGCACGGCAACAAGAGCCAGACGGCCCGCACACAAGCGCTGGCTGGTTTCAAAAGCGGCGACATCCGCGCCTTGGTGGCCACTGACATTGCTGCGCGCGGTATCGACATCGAAGACTTGCCACACGTTGTGAACTTTGAAATCCCGAACGTGTCGGAAGACTATGTGCACCGCATTGGCCGCACCGGCCGCGCAGGCGCCAGCGGCGAGGCCGTGAGCCTGGTGTGCCTGGACGAAGAAGGCTTCATGATGGACATCGAGCGCTTCACCAAGCAGGAGATTCCAGTTCAGTTGCTCGAAGGCTTTGGCCCTGATGCGGGCGAAGTGGCCGAGCCCATCGCCATGGGTCGCCAGACCTTGTGGGGCGGCGCAGGCAAGCCGCCCAGCCGCGATGTCATGGCCGCAGCCGCCAAGGCCGCACGCAGCGACATGATGCAACGCATTCGAGACAACAAAGCCCCAGGCGGCAGCTCCGGCGGACCGCGCCAGCCCCGCGCCGAAGGTCAGGGTCAGCCTCGCCCTTCGCGCAATGGCCCGGCACCCTCTAGACGCAACGGCCCTCAAGGCGCTCCCCGTTTTGAAGGCCAGGGCGATGTGCGCCGTGATGTTGGCAGGGACAACGGTCCACGCGGCCAGGAGCCGCGCGGCGACGTGCGTTTTGACAACCGTAGCGATGGCCAAGGCCGTCCCGCACCACGCGGCCCACGTCCTGAAGGTCGTGGTGAAGGCCGCGGCCCCAACCGTGGCGGACAAGGCGGTGGCCAAGAGCGTCGCGAACACGATGGCGACGAGTTGCCACGCCACATCGATCCGCTGAAGACCACGCAGTTTGCACGCCTGGACTTGCCCAACCGCAAGCCTGTGCGCACCAGCGGCCAACCTGACCCGACCCGCACCAGCATCGACAGCTTGGCCAGCGGGGGCCGCCGCCATGGTGGCGGTGGCGGTGGCGGTGGTGGTGGCGGTGGCTACGGCGGAGGCAATCGTGGCGGCAATGGCGGCGGTGGCAACCGCGGCGGCTTTGGTCGCT
>JBIKRC010000357.1:0-2741 GCA_044349375.1 Limnohabitans sp. | reverse complement strand
CAACATGCAACCCCAGGGCCACATGCAAACCCTGGTGCGCATGCTCGACTACGGCCAGAACCCACAAACCGCCTGCGATGCACCGCGTTGGCGCTTCAACACGGGCCTCAACATCAACGTCGAAGCGGCGATGAACGGCCAGACCGTGCAAGAGCTGATTGCACGCGGCCATCAGCTGGACATCATCAACGACTCTTACCAAGACTTTGGCGCAGGGCAGTTCATTTGGCGCATGGGTGATCCAAGCGTTGAGGGCTACCAAGCCGCCAGCGACCCGCGCCGTGATGGCCAGGCCGTGGGCTTTTGATGTCGGGCAATCCCCCGTCGCAACTCACCGCAGGTCTTTTGCTGGCCGCTGCAGGCTCGATTGCCTTCAGCGGCAAAGCCATCATCGTCAAGCTGGCTTACCGCTATGGCGTGGACGCCGTGACCTTGCTCATGCTGCGCATGCTGATGGCGCTGCCCTTGTTTGCGCTGATGGCCTGGTGGGCAGGCCGGGACAAAGCGCCCCTGGAGCGGCAGGATTGGCTGGGGGTGCTGGGTTTGGGGTTTTGCGGTTATTACCTGTCGAGCTTTTTGGATTTCTGGGGGCTCGAATACATCAGTGCTTCGCTGGAGCGCTTGATCCTTTACCTCAACCCCACACTGGTGCTGGTGCTGGGTTGGTTTCTGTATAAAAAGCGCATTGCACAACGGCAAGCGGTGGCCATGGCCATCAGCTACTCGGGTGTGTTGCTGGTGTTTGGGCACGAGCTGAGTCTGGCGGGCGCAAATGCCGCTTTGGGTGCGCTCCTGGTGTTTTTGAGCGCTGTCACCTACGCGGTCTACCTGACTTACAGCGGCCAGCTGGTCAAGCGTCTGGGCTCTTTGCGCTTGGCGGGTTGGGCCAGCACGGCCGCTTGTGGTTTTTGCCTGCTTCAATTTGCCTTGCTCAGGCCTTTGGATGTATCGCATGTGCACGAACAGGTGCTTTGGCTGTCGCTGCTCAATGCGGTGGCGTGTACGGCTTTGCCGGTGCTGCTGGTCATGATGGCCATTGAGCGCATCGGGCCGGGGCTGACGGCGCAAACCGGCATGATCGGCCCCATGTCCACCTTGCTGATGGGCGTGTGGATTTTGGGCGAACCTTTTAACGCATGGATCATCGCGGGAACCGCTCTGGTTTTGAGCGGTGTGTTTTGGGTCACGCGGCCAGACGGCCGCACTTCATAATTTCAGGAGATCAACATGGACTTGGGCATTGCAGGCAAATGGGCTTTGGTGGGCGGCGCAAGCAAGGGCTTGGGCTGGGGTTGCGCACGGGCCTTGGCCCTCGAAGGCGTGAACGTGGTCATGGTGGCACGCGGTGCCGATGTGCTGAACAAGGCGGTGGACGACTTGCGCGCCGAAACAGGCGGCATGGTGAAATTGATCGCTGTGGCGCAAGACATCACCACCGAAGCCGGACGTGAAGCCATCTGGAACGTGCCCGGTGGCCCCGGCAAGGACTACGACATCGTGGTCACCAACGCAGGTGGCCCGCCCCCTGGCGATTTCCGTGACTGGGACCGCGACGCTTGGATCAAGGCCATTGACGCCAACATGCTCACGCCCATTGAACTCATCAAGGCCACCGTGGACCGCATGGCCGCACGGGGCTTTGGCCGCATCGTCAACATCACCTCCAGCTCGGTGAAATCGCCCATCGACGTGTTGGGCTTGTCCAATGGCGCACGCAGTGGATTGACCGGTTTTGTGGCCGGCACATCGCGCAGCAAAATCGCGGGGCAGGGCGTGACCATCAACAACTTGTTGCCCGGCAAATTCGACACCGACCGCATCCGCTCGACCTTGCCGGCCATGGCGCAAAAAGCGGGTAAGACGGTGGACGAGCTGCGCGTGATCCAGCAGGCGCAAATTCCCGCAGGTCGCTACGGCAACCCGCAAGAGTTTGGAGCGATTTGCGCCTTCTTGTGCAGCCAGCACGCGGCTTACATGACGGGCCAAAACGTGTTGGCCGACGGTGGGGCTTATCCGGGCACGTATTGATGCGGGTCAGGGGGGCTCAATGCAGCTTCACCGTCGGGTTGGTTTGTTTGGTGATCAAGCGCGACAGGGTAAAGAGTGTGGTTTTGATGAGGCCGTGAATGGCCAGCTCATGCAATTTGTACAAAGACAGGTACATGAGCTTGGCAAAGTAGCCTTCGATCATCAGACTCTTGCCCGTCAAGCCGCCCATCATGTTGCCTACCGTTGTGAATTTGCCCAGCGACACCAATGAGCCAAAGTCTCTGTAACGGTAGGCTTTCAGAGGCTGATGGGCCATGCGGCGTTTGATTTGCTGAAACATGTGCGTGGCCTGCTGGTGCGCTGCTTGCGCACGCGGGGGCACAAAGCCAGCCCGGCCGCCATCGGCATCGGAGCAGGGGCAAGCGGCGCAATCACCCAACGCAAAAACATCGGGGTCGCGCGTGGTTTGCAGCGTATCGAACACAACCAACTGGTTGATGCGGTTGGTTTCAAGACCGCTGAAGTCTTTCAAAAAATCAGGTGCTTTCACGCCTGCGGCCCACACCACCAGCTCAGATTCGATCTCGCGTCCATCGGCCAACCGAATGCCCGTGGGCGTGACCTCCATCACCTTGGAGCTGGTGAGGACTTGGACACCCAGATGGGAGAGGAGTTTCTCTGTGGCTTGGGACATGCGTGGCTGTAAAGCAGGCAATATGCGGTCGGCCGCCTCGATCAAGCTGACTTTGATG
>JBIKRC010000044.1:0-10535 GCA_044349375.1 Limnohabitans sp. | reverse complement strand
CTGGCCGTCGCTCGCGCGGGTGCCGACAAAGGTCCATTCCGACACGCCACGCCGACCGGCCACAAAGTGCCGCGTGCGGGTCCACCGGGCATCTGGAAAGTCGGCCCAGGCCTTGACGAAGCCGGCACGAACTGCGTCGCGTCCGATGTAGCGCGTGCCGCTCGCATCCGGTCCAGAGCTCGCGTGGAAAACGCAGTCGTCGGCCATGTGGAACATCAGCTCATCGATGTCGTGCTTTGACCATGCCTGCGCGAACGACTCGAGCCGATCTAGGCTCACATTCGCAGGCGCCAGCGCCTCCAGTAGGAACTGCTCCATTGCAGTCTCGACATTGGTGCAGAGTTCGCCACCGGGCATCGTCGACCCTTGCAACTCCACCTCCGAGGTGCGACCGTAGAAATGCGGCTTACCCGGTACAAGGTAGTGGCGCACACCGAGACCAGCCCGCGTCGCTGCAACCTCCAGCGCGCGCGCGCGGGGGGGCGTCGACGGCAGATCGTTCTCGGCGGTGAACAGCAGCACTGGCGGCAAGCCACGTCCGCCATGCACGTAGTAGTCGGCGTCCTCCTGGTTCATCCCACCCGATAGGCAAATCACAGCGGCCGCCGGAACACCACAGGCGAATACCGAGTAGGCCGAGGCGACTGCACCGGCGGAGAAGCCGCCGACGGCCATACGGTCTCTGTCGATGTGCCAACGAGCTGAATTCGAGTGAATAAAGAGGAAGGCGTTGGCAACGTCCGCCCACACCGCCTCGATGCCGCGCACCAGCTCCTCGACGCTGGCTGGCGGAAGGCCTAGCAGCTGTCGGACCCAGTCGGTGCGTTCCCGGTGGGGGACCGACAGAGGATCTTGCTTGATCGACCGCGCCAGCGGCGGCGGCCGCTCCTGTGTGAGCCGATACCCGATCGAGAAGCACGCGTAGCCACGAGCTGCAAAACGCTCGCAGTATTCGTGTACTGGCGTGTTTTGTGAGCCACCCTGTTCGAACTCGTCGCAGTCCTTGGCGCCGCGGTGATACGCGCCTCCGTGCGACATCACCAGTGTCGGCCAGCCGTCTACCGGCGGCTTGCCGACCGGCAGATACGCGTCCATTAGAAGCGAGCGCATGCCCGGACGGTCGGTTCCGAAGCCGATCGCGCCTTCCCCGTAACGGATGTCGCGTTCGACGCGGATCGCGCCCTCCGAGGCGATGAAAGTCGTGCGCATTTGGGACACCCTTTCAGTTGATGGAAGCGCCGGACCAGCGCACGACCTCGGCCCACTTCTGGACTTCGTCGCGGAACTGCGCGCCCCATTGCTCGGGCGTGGTCGGCGGTTGCACCGGAAAGGCGCCGACCTCGATGATCTTGGTGCGCACCTCCGGCAGCGCGACGATCTGGTTGACCACCTGGTTCAGGCGCTCAACGATCTCGCGCGGCGTGCCAGCCGGCACGAACATCGCATGCCAGCCGACCAGGTCGAACGGGATGCCGGACTCCACCAGGGTTGGCACCTCTGGCAGCGTCGGCAGCCGGATCTTGCCGTTCAATGCGAGGGCGCGGAACCGGCCGGCCCTCACCTGGGGCGTCATCGACAGCGCATCCAGCACGGCCATCGTCAGCAGTCCCCCTTGCAGGTCGTTGGCGGCGGTAGCGGTCGTCTTGTAGGGCACGTGGGTCATCGAGATGCCGGCCGCGCGGTTGATCGCCTCACCAATCAGGTGGGCCGGCGAGCCGTTGCCGAACGATCCGAAGCTCACCGCCTTCGGCTCCTTCTTCGACAGCGCAATCAGGTCGGCGATCGTGCGCAGCGGCGAGTCGGCGCGCACCAGCACGAGGAGCGGCGCGGTGGCCATCTTGGTGACCGGCACGAAGTCCTTCACCGGGTCGAAGCTCAGGTTCTTGTAGATTGACGGCGCGATCGCGAACCCGCCGGTGGTCGACAAGATCGTGTAGCCGTCGGGCGGCTGCCGTGCGGCGAGTTCCGCACCGGGGTTGCCGCCGGCGCCGGGGCGGTTCTCGACGATCACCGGTTGGCCGAGTTCGACGCGCATCTTCTCAGCGAGCATACGCGCGACGATGTCGCCGCCGCCGCCGGGCGACCCGGGATGGACCACTCGGATCGGGCGATTTGGCCAGGGGCCGGCGGCTGCCGCCTGGGCATGTGTCGGCGATGTTCGCAGCAGCGGGATACCCGGAAGAGCCACTGTCGCCATGGTGGCAAGCAGTTGCCCAAGCGTGCGCCTGCGAACCGAGCGGGCTGGTTGTTGAATGGGTGGTCGGCGAGGCGTGGAGGGCATGCGCAGTCCTTAAATGAAATTTGTCTTTGGGTTTGATACGGATGGCACGGTGTATTGCATCGCCGATTAACGTTAAAACAAGCAGCGCAAGTACCTTAGCTCCGGAGTATCATGGCGCTTATCAGCATAATTGAAAATCTCAATTTACTAATGATGGCATTACCAAAAGCTTATGAATAGTAAGTATGACGAGCCAACTGACGCCAGCCTGGTTAGATGGAATCGGCGAATACGCCTGCGCCATCTGGAGGTACTGCTGGTCATATCACGCCACCGCAGCCTAACGGCCGCGGCGGCCGAACTGGACATCACCCAGCCGGCGGTTTCGCAGTGGTTGGCAGACATCGAGGCGGCCGTAGGTGTGCGGCTGTTTGAGCGCAGCCAAGGACTGCGGCCTACGCCGTATACAGCAACGATGCTGGCGCATGCGCAGCGCGTGCTGAAGGATGCAGAGCGTGCTATCGCTGAAGTCGCCGCGATCCGGTCTGGCAGCGCCGGTCGCTTGCGTGTAGGTGCTACGCAGGTAGCCACCGCGTCTCTAGTGCCCGCCACGGTGCTGTGGCTGCGCGAGCACGAGCCCGGTATCGAGCTGTCGCTGGTGGAAGACACCGTGGCGCGTCTATGGGTCGATTTTGAGCGTAACGAACTGGACCTACTGGTTACGCGCCTAGACGTGCTGGCGCTCGGCTCGGGCCTGCCGCACCGACGCCTGTTTGCCGACTCCTATCGGGTGGTCTGCGGCCCGCATCATCCATTGGTCGGCAGCACGCAGCTTGGCTGGCGCGACGTTTCCCGTTTCCAATGGCTGATGCCGCCGACGGGAACTCCGCTACACGAGGCGCTGAGCACTTCGTTCGCGTCAGCCGGTATCGCTTTGCCGCCGGTGCTGCTGACTTCGGTCTCGCCCGCCGTCAACGTCGCGTTGCTGCGCGACACCGAGGCACTGGCGCTGCAGCCGACCGCGATGGCACAGCGACTGCAGGCCAAGGGCGAGTTGAGTTCGCTACCGTTGACGCTGGCACACAACACCGGTGACGTCGGGCTAGTGTGGCGCGAACCGGAGCCCGGCCCGGTGCTGGCAGCTGTGCTTCATGCGTTCGTCCAAACAAGCGCCGCGCAGCATGGCTGACCAGCGCCATGGTCGCATGAGCACAGGGCAGCGACGATAGCCGTCGCATTGCTACGCGTCACCTGCGGCCGGCACCAACGAGATCACACCGTCGCGCGCCAACTGCGCCAGCGTCGCCTCGTCCACGCCGAGGCGCTGCAGGACATTTCGGTTGTGCTCGCCGAGTCTAGGAGCGGCCCTCAGCGCTCCGGCAGGGGTTACCGAGAACTTCGGGCCTACGCCCTGCATACGAAGGGCCCCCAAGCTCGGATGCTCGACGGTCTGAATGTTGTCGCGCGCCGCATAGTGCGGATCGTCGCGTATCGCGTCAATCGATAGGGCCAGCGAGTAAGCAAGCCCGAAAGCGTCCAGTGTGCGGCTCAGAACGTCCACGTCATGCGCCAAGATCCAGTCGCCCACGACCCGGTTAATCTCATCGAGGTTTCGCCAGCGCATCTCGTGCGTAGCATACCGGTCTGAGTTCGCCAGCTCGGGCTTACCCATCGCATAGCACAGCTTGCGGAACATCGCGTCGTGCGAGATTGTCAGGACCATATAGCGGCCGTCACGTGTCAAGAAATGGTCGCCCGGCGCGGCTGCACGCCCCTGGTTCCCTTCGCGCTGCCGGATCAGCCCCAGCCGATCGTAAGCGGTCGTGAGCACGTCGGTAAAACGATAGACCGACTCATAGAGCGCCAGGTCGATGTGCTGACCTATACCGCCGTGCGCATCCCGGTAGTGCAACGCCATCATCAGCGACAGCGCGCCAAAAAGCGCGGTTTGGTAGTCGGCAATCGACACGCCCGGCCGCACCGGCGGCCGGTCTGGATAGCCGGAGATGTGAAGGAGGCCGCCGAAGGCCTGCGCGACGCGGTCGTAGCCGGCCCGCTCGGCATAGGGACCGGTCTGCCCGAAACCGGAAATGCTCAAAAGTACGATGCGCGGGTTAACCTGCTTCAGGTCCTCGTACGCCAGCCCGAGCCGCGCCATCGCACCGGGCCGGAAGTTCTCCACCACAGCGTCTGCCTGCGCCACTAGTTGCAGTAGCAAAGCGCGCCCCGCCGGCTGCTTCAGGTCCAGTGTCAACGACTTCTTGTTGCGGGCCTCCACGTTCCACCACAGGCTCTCGCCCTCGATGAACGGGCCTATGTGGCGCATCGGATCGCCAGCTTGGGGTTCTTCGACCTTGATCACCTCGGCGCCAAAGTCGGCCAACAAGGTGCAGGCCACTGGGCCGGCAATCATCGTGCCGAGATCCAGAATCCTTAAGCCCTGCAACGGACCGCAGGCTGAGTTGGGGTTAATGTCGTCCATTTACCACTCAAATATGCAGCACAGTCGCGACGCCGACAGCCGAGTCCCCGCCGATCTGTCCGCCGTTGTTCTCGGCCAGCGCGACTTTCGCTCCTGGCCGCTGCCTACCACCAGCGCGGCCGCGCAACTGAAGCACCAATTCGTGGATCTGGGCGACACCGGTCGCTCCGATCGGATGCCCCCTGCTAAGCAGGCCACCACTAGGGTTGACCGAGATGCGTCCGCCGACGGCAGTTGCGCCGCTACGAAGCAGCGACGCTCCTTCGCCTTTGCCACACAGTCCCAAATTTTCGTAGTGGATCAGCTCCGCTGGCGCCGACGCGTCGTGCAGTTCCACCACATCCAGGTCCTTGGCCCCGATGCTAGAGCGCTCGTAGACGGCTGCCGTACAACGTTGCGCGCAGTTCGGTAGATCCTGGCGCGCCAGACCGGAGACCATCGACATCCCGGCGATCCAGACCGGAGCCGGTGCCGTCAGGCGTTTTAGCCGTGCCGCTGATACCAGCACCAGCGCAGCCGCGCCATCACCGATGGGCGAGCACATTGGCAGGGTTAGCGGGTCGCTCACTATGCGGGCGCCGAGCACTTCCGATATGGTGAGCCGGCCCCTGAACTGCGCCAGGGGGTTCAGCGCCGCCGCAGCCCTGCTCTTGACGACGATCTGCGCGAAATCTTCCGGCGTGGCTCCAAACTCGCGCATGTACTTGCGCGTCTTCTCCGCATAAATATCCATGAAGATGGACCCGCTCCCCGCGCCGACGTGCGAAGGCAATGGCTCCTCCAAGTCCACTGCCCGGGCGTACGCCTGGAGGGACACGGCCTTGTCCGGGTGGGACAGCTTCTCCGCGCCAACAACAAGGGCGACATCGACCATTCCACTCACCACCGCGCACCAGGCATGAAACAGCGCGGTACTGCCAGAGGCGCAGGCATTCTCCATGTTAGTCATCGGCACTCCAGACAGCCCGGTGTTGCGAAGAGCCGCCTGCGCACGGATCATCTCCTGGCCGCTGATCAGCCCCGCTGCAGCATTTGCAAAGAAGACCTGCTCAACATCTTGCGCGCCAAGACCAGCATCCGCCAGTGCCTGCGCAACAGCCGACTCCGCCAATTGACGGATCGTGTGGTCCGGTTGCTTCCCAAAAGGCGTCATGCCGACGCCAACAACTGCACATTTTGAATTCATCAGATTCATCAAGGTTTGTTCCATCAAGTCCCCGTAAATTGCGGCACCCGCTTTTCACGGAACGCCGCAAGCCCCTCACGGCGATCCGCCGACATTGCGTGCAATTCGTTGAGGTCACGCTCGCGACGCAGGCCGATCTCTGGCGGTTGATGCAGCGAATCGCCCAGCGCCTCCTTCATCCGAGCGATCACCAAAGGGCTCTTGCCGACAAAAAGCGCAGCGAGCCGCCAAGCCGCAGGCAGCAGATCCTCGTCGGGCACCACCAGATCCACCAGGCCAGCCTGGAGCGACTCGTCGGCGGACCAGAGTGCGCCGCTGAACATAAGGTATTTCGCCTTCGCGAGACCGATACGGCGTGGCAGCCGCACCGTGGCGCCGGCACCGGGGAACATCGCGTAATTTGCATGTGCATCGCCCAGGCGCGCGGAACGCGCGGCGATCACCTGATCACAAGCCAAGACCAGCTCAAGGCCTCCTGCAACAGCGATGCCGTTTACTGCGGCGATCACTGGCTTGGGGTACGAAGCGATCTGCTGCACTAGGCTTCCGAGCGCAGCAATGAACGCGACGTTGCCACGCGGCACAGCACTTCGTAGCTCGGTCGCCTTCAGGTCGACGCCAGCACAAAAGCCCCGACCCGCGCCGGTCAGCACCACGACCTGAACCGCAGCATCGTCCAGGCCGAGCGCGAGCGCAGAACCCAGGGAGTCGATGAGCTCGGGGGTCAGCGCATTAAGCGCGGCAGGCCGGCTCAAGGTCAAAGTCAGCACGCCATCCATCACGTTCTGGTGCAATTCATCGCTGTGCCGAATCGGCTCCATCAACATCTCCGACTTGGTAATACGAACCTCATCATCATGGTTGGAATGGCCATAATTGGGAACAGCATTTAAATAATGAAGGCATAACCGAACAGTTATGGATTGCATGATCGAGAAGCAAGGATCAACGTTAAGGCAGCATCCCAACAAACCCATGAAGCGGGGCGCCTCTGAGCCCCGGCCAGTGCCCGCCGATTCAGGGCTCCCCAACACAAAACAAGCAAGCTGGGATAATCCCACCCCATGTTGCCTCACCACCTCGAACTCCTCGCCCCCGCCCGCACCTTCGACATCGGCATCGAAGCCATCAACCACGGCGCCGATGCGGTCTACATTGGCGGCCCGTCTTTTGGGGCGCGATCCACCGCAGACAACTCGGTGCAAGACATTGCCAAGCTGGTGCAATACGCGCACCGCTTTCACAGCCGCATCTTTGTCACGCTCAACACCATCTTGCGCGACGATGAGCTCGAAGGGGCGCGCAAACTGGCCTGGCAGTTGTATGACGCAGGTGTGGACGCGCTGATCGTCCAAGACATGGGCCTGCTTGAGATCGACATGCCGCCCATCCAGCTGCATGCCAGCACCCAAACCGACATCCGCACCCCCGAAAAAGCCAAGTTCTTGCAAGACGCGGGTTTGAGCCAAATCGTGTTGGCTCGAGAGCTGACGCTGCCACAGATCAGCGCCATCCGCGACGTGATCGACACCGAGCGCACGGTGATCGAATTTTTTGTGCACGGCGCTTTGTGCGTGGCCTACAGCGGCCAGTGTTTCATCAGCCACGCCCACACCGGGCGCAGTGCCAACCGAGGCGATTGCTCGCAAGCTTGTCGCCTGCCCTACGAGGTCAAAGACGCGCAAGGCCGCATCGTGGCGCACGACAAGCATGTGCTGAGCATGAAGGACAACAACCAGAGCGAGAACTTGCGCGACCTGGTGGACGCGGGCATTCGCAGCTTCAAGATCGAGGGCCGCTACAAAGATATGGCCTATGTGAAAAACATCACGGCCCATTACCGCAAGCTGTTTGACGAGGTGCTGAACGAGCGCCAAAACTCCTCAAATCCGCTGGCTGCAGCCTCGCATGGCCACACCACCTTCAGCTTTGAGCCAGATCCGAACCAGAACTTCAACCGAGAATTCACCGACTACTTTGTGCAGGGCCGCAAGGAAGACATTGGCGCGTTTGACACGCCCAAAAACCCCGGCCAAACCATTGGCTGGGTCAGCAAGGTGACGCCCGAGCACGTTGAGATCACCACCGACGACCCGTACGCCGAACTGCACAACGGCGATGGGCTTTGCTACTACGACCTGCAAAAAGAGCTGGTGGGCTTGCAGATTAACCGCGCTGAAGCGCAAAAAGCCAAGGGGGTGTGGAAGCTTTTCCCCAAAGACCCGATGGACGGCTTCAAAGACCTGCGCCAAGGCGTGCAGGTCAACCGCAACCGCGACATGAGCTGGGTGCGCACGCTGGACAAAAAATCCGCTGAGCGCCGCATGGGCGTCTGGTTGCAATTGGCCGAAACCGCGAATGGCCAAGGTGAAGGCCTGCAACTGACCCTGACCGACGAAGCGGGCCACACCGGCACGGCGCAACTGGCCATCCCCTGGCAAGCCCCCAAAGACCCTAGCCAAGCCCAAGACAAACTCAAAACCGCCTTGGGCAAATTGGGCGACACCCTGTTCGAGCCGCTGGATGTGCAAGTGGCTCTGCCCCGCCCTTGGTTTGTACCGCCCTCACAGCTCAACGCCCTGCGCCGCGACGCCGTGCAGGCGCTTGAAGACGCACGCGCCCAAGGCCTGCAACGCCTGCCGCGTGCGGTGCCGGTGGAGCCGCCTGTCGCTTACCCCGAAGACACCCTCACCTATTTGGCCAATGTGTTCAATCAAAAAGCCCGCGACTTTTACGCCAAGCATGGCGTGAAGGTGATCGATGCCGCTTACGAAGCACAAGAAGAGTTGGGCGAGGTCAGCCTGATGATCACCAAGCACTGCGTGCGTTTTAGCCTGAGCCTGTGCCCCAAACAAGCCAAAGGCGTGACTGGCGTGCAAGGCACGGTGAAAGCCGAACCCATGCAGCTGATCAATGGCAAGGAAAAGCTCATCCTGCGCTTTGACTGCAAACCTTGCGAAATGCATGTGGTCGGCAAGATCAAAAAGTCGGTGCTCATCGCCGTGCCTGAAAGCCCGGTGCAGTTTTACAAATCACGACCCGTGGTGGGCCTGCACTGATCAGCGCAGCAAGTTGACCAAGGCTTGCCCCTTGGCATCCCGGTACACATCGAAGTCTTGGTCGATCGACACCACATGCCGAATGCCCAGACGTTCGGCGGCTTCGGCGATCGAGGCGTCTGCCAAGTCCAGCGGCAAAGTGGCAAACCGCTGGCAAATGGCCAACACGCTGGTCAAGCTCCAGTCGGCAGGACTGTCTAGCTGCACAGCGCCGCGCTGTACCCACTGCAAAAAGTCAAGCGCTGCGTCGTTGTGGATACGCCTTGCCAAAAGGGCGCACACCTCGGTCAAAACGGGCCAAGTGCTGCGCAGACGCAACTGTGGCTGTTCTTGCAGCAAGGCCAAAGTAGGCGCATGCCATTTGTCACCGCGATTGAACAAGGCCAGCAAAGGGCCGCTGTCAATGAGGGCGTCTTGCACAGGTAAGTTGCGCAAGTAAAGCGCGTGGGGCTCTTGGACAGCGAGCGGTCGTTTTTCCACGCGGGTCATGAACGCCGTCCCTGCTTGTCTTCCCACACATCAACCAGCTGGGTTTTGCGGGTTTCGGCCAAATCCTCTTTTCCTGCAAATCGCCCAAAAATGCCCTCGCCCAAGGCAAAAGCCGATGCGGTGACTGCAGGCTGCGCCAAATACGCGGTAAGGGCATCGCGCATGACTTCGCTGATGCTGCGGCCTTCTTGCGCGCATCGCTGTCGAAGGGATTTTTCTAAAGGGTCGGGCAGTTTGACGGTAGTGGTCATGACATTTTCTCGCGTAATACTTTTATTATTACCGATCAAATCACCGCTGTAAAGTCCGCCGTCAGTCCACCCAATCCCAAGACTGCAAACGGTAGTCCCCATCGAGCTGTCGCCACACCGTCACGTTGACGTTTTTAAGGGCGCCATCCAGTGTCACATGAAGCTGCAACTGAAAGTTGAGGCCAGCCACCACCTGCTGGCGGGCATGGGTGACTTCTTTGAAAAGCACCCGCGCCTTGTTTTGCACCGCAAAAGTCTGCACCGCAAAGCGGGCAGCTTCTTGAACTTCGGGGCTGAAGGCATCGGTCAGCGCCCAAGCGCCCGCCACAGGTTCTGCACTGACCGTGGACGAAGCTTGGGTTGAAGGCACGCCTTCGGTCTTTTCGGGGCTGCAGGCCAGGAGCGAACTCAACGTTAAAGCAGTGAGAAGTTTTTGCAACACAAGCATGCCGATGTGCTCAACCCAGCGGCTTGAAGAGTTCGTTCAGGTCTGACTCACCAAACAAAGGTTCTTTGCGCTGCACCGCGCCAGAATAAATGTCCTGGGCCAACTGGGCTTTGCGCTCTTGCAGGGCCAGCATCCGCTCTTCAATGGTGCCTTGGGCCACCAATTTGAGCACCCAGACGCTTTGCGTTTGGCCAATGCGGTGGGCACGGTCGGTGGCTTGGTTTTCCACGGCCGGGTTCCACCAAGGGTCGTAATGGATCACCGTGTCGGCTTGCGGCAGGTTGAGCCCCACGCCCCCCGCTTTCAGGCTGATGAGGAACAGCGGCACCTCGCCGCTGGTGAACCGGTCAATGATCGCGTCGCGGTTTTTGCTTTGGCCTGTGAGCTTGACCCAGGGGA
>JBIKRC010000356.1:0-2748 GCA_044349375.1 Limnohabitans sp. | reverse complement strand
TCAATCGCGTGGTCAAGCCGCGCCTGCAGACCGTCACGGGTGTGGCCGACGTGCGGATTTTTGGCGAACGCAAATACGCCATGCTGGTGTCGCTGGACCATGCGCGTTTGTCGTCCTACAAGCTCACCCCCCAAGATGTGGAAGACGCCATCCGGCGCAGCAACCTCGAGTTGCCAGCGGGCCGGATTGAATCAACCAACCGCGAGTTCAGTGTGTCCTCTCAGACCGACCTGACCCGCCCGGGCCAGTTTGGCGAGATCGTGATCCGCAACGTCAACGGCTTTCCAGTCAAGTTGCGCGACGTCGCCCAGATCAAGGAAGACGCCGCCAACGACCGCAGCGCGGTGCGTCTGAATGGGCGGCCTGCTATTTCGGCAGGCGTGATTCGCCAAGCCACGGCCAACCCGCTGGAGCTGTCCAAAGGTGTGCGCGAGATGATCCCCCGTCTGAAGGCAGACTTGCCCGGTGACATGGCGATCGACGTGGCCAACGACAACTCGGTCTTCATTGACCGGTCCATCAAGAATGTGTTCAGCACCATTGTTGAGGCCGTGGTGCTGGTGGCCTTGGTGATTTTCGTTTTCTTGCGCACCATCCGCGCTTCCATCATCCCCATCATCACCATCCCGGTCAGTCTGATCGGCGCATTTGCCATGATGGCCTTGGCAGGCTTCACCATCAACACCTTGACCCTGTTGGCGCTGGTGCTGGCCATTGGTCTTGTGGTGGACGATGCCATTGTGGTGCTGGAAAACATTTACCGGCACATCGAAGAAGGGCTGGACCCGTTTTCTGCCGCCATCAAGGGTGTTCGCGAGATCAGTTTTGCGGTCATCGCCATGACCATGACGCTGGCTGCAGTGTTTGCGCCCCTGGCTTTCACGCCTGGGCGCACGGGCAAGTTGTTTGGCGAATTTGCGCTGGCGCTGGCAGGCGCGGTGATCGTGTCCGGTTTTGTGGCCTTGACCTTGGCACCCATGCTCAGCAGCAAACTGCTGCGCCACAACCCCAATCCCGGCTGGTTCGACCGCTCTATGGAGCGCATGCTCACGGGATTGTCCAACGGCTATGAAAGCCTGTTGACCTTGATCCTGAACCGCGCCCGTTGGGTGGTGGTGCTGGTCATGGTGGGCTCTGGGGTGGGGATTGCGATGATTTACCCCACTATGAAGCAGGAGCTCTCGCCGCTGGAGGACCGGGGCGTGATTTTGGCAACGGTCAATGCGCCCGATGGCTCGACCCTGGAATACACCGACCGCTATGCCCGTTCGCTGGAAAAAATCGGGCAAGCCTATCCCGAGTTCGACCGCATTTTCGCCAACATCGGTAACCCGACGGTGGGCCAGGGTTCGGTGGTTTACCGTGCGGTGGATTGGGACGAGCGCAAGCGCACCACCCTGGAGATCGCGCGTGAATTGGGTGGCAAGTTCAACAGCCTGCCGGGTGTCAACGCCTTCCCGATCACGCCGCCCTCTTTGGGGCAGGGTTTTCGCGAGCGACCTCTTAACTTTGTGATTCAAACCTCGGACAGTTACCAAAATTTGAACCAGCTGACCCGACAGTTAATGGACGAGGTGGCCAAGAACCCGGGCATCTTGTCGCCTGATGTGGACTTGCGTCTGAACAAACCCGAGTTGCGCATCGAGGTGGACCGCGTGAAGGCCGCCGAGCTGGGCGTGAGCATCGAGGTGGTGGCCCGCACCGTTGAGACCATGTTGGGCGGCCGGGTGGTCACGCGATACAAGCGCGATGCCGAGCAATACGACGTGATCGTGCAAACATTGGCTGCCAGCCGAAACACGCCGGACGACATCGACGTGATCCAGGTGCGCGGTCGCAACGACACCATGATTCCCTTGTCCAGCTTGGTCAAGGTGCGAGAGAGCGTCTCGCCGCGCGAGCTGAACCACTTTGGTCAGCGCCGTTCGGTGTCCATCACCGCCAACCTGGCCCCTGATTACTCGCTGGGCGAAGCAATCAAGTTCATGGATGAGGCGGCGGCCAAAGTGCTCAAACCGGGCTACACCACCGAGCTCAACGGCACATCGCGCGAATTCAAGAACTCGCAGGGCGCTTTGGTGGTCGTTTTCGTGCTGGCGTTGCTGTTCATCTTTTTGGTCTTGTCTGCCCAGTTTGAGAGTTTCATCGACCCCTTTGTCATCATGCTGTCGGTGCCCTTGTCCACGATCGGGGCGCTGCTGGCGCTCAAATGGACGGGCGGGTCGCTCAACGTGTATTCGCAAATCGGCCTGATCACGCTGGTGGGCTTGATCACCAAGCACGGCATTTTGATTGTGGAGTTCACCAACCAGCTGCGCGAAAAAGGAATGGATATGCAAGAGGCCTTGATCAAGGCTTCGGCCCAGCGTTTGCGCCCGATCTTGATGACCACCGGTGCCATGGTGCTGGGCGCGGTGCCGCTGGCCTTGGCCACCGGCGCAGGTGCTGAAAGCCGCACGCAAATCGGCTGGGTCATTGTGGGCGGCATGAGTTTGGGCACTTTGCTGGCCGTGTTTGTGGTGCCCACCATGTACTCGCTGTTGGCCCGCAAATCGGTGCCTGGGGCGAACAAGGCGGTGGCGCATGAGGCACCGCCCGAGACAGTTGTGCATTGATCGCCTGAAACACAGGCGCTGTGGAGCGCCTGAGTCATGGAAAAAGCGGCCGAGGCCGCTTTTTTCATGCAGGGGAAGTCCCCCGGCTCAAAGGTGCCCGTCAAACATCATCACATCCACCGCGTCGCCCACC
>JBIKRC010000355.1:0-2751 GCA_044349375.1 Limnohabitans sp. | reverse complement strand
AAGGCGCTGGCGGTCACGGGCAAAAAACGCCACCCCGGCATGCCCCAAGTGCCCACCATGGCCGAAGCGGGTTACCCCAACATTGACCTGGAAGCTTGGGTGGCCCTTTATGCCCCAGCGGGCACGCCTGCGGCCACCGTCAACCAACTGGCCGATGCCGTCAAGCGCAGCCTGGACTTGCCCGAGAGCAAGCAGCGCGCTGACCAAGCGGGCATTGAGGTGCGCTTTCTTGCCCCGGCCGACATGACCAAACTGCTGGACCGCGAAATCGCCGACTGGACCCAAGCCATCAAGACGGCCAACATCAAGTTGGACTGACTAAAAAGCCCCGCACGGGCGGGGCTGAAAGTTTGGTAGGTCGGTGGCTTTAGCCCCGACACTGCGGGCTTCGACGTAGGCTGCATGTCGGGGCTGAAGCCACCGACCTACGGGATACCGGTGAACAAGATTGAAACTTCAGCATGTCGGATCAAGAAGCAGCGATCAGCTGCTGGGCCAGCGCATGCAAACGCGTGCCTGGCCGGGTTAAATCGGTGACGATGCTGAAGTGGTTGAGGCCAACCAATTCTTCGCACACGGGGACGGTTTTGGGGCCCCAGGCTTGGTGGATCAAGCGGTTGTGCCGCAAAAACTCGGGGCTTTCGTTACCCCCAGCCACGGTGTACAGCACGCCTTGACGCGGGCGCTGCCACTTGGCCGGACTGGCCATGCGCACATGCGCGGGTGTGAGGCGCAAATCGCCCTGCACAAACGCTGTTTTTCGAATGGGCTCCAAGTCAAACAGGCCCGAGATGGACAGCGCCTTGCGCACCAGGCCCGCGGGCAAATCGCGGCCCACTTTTTTCCAGTCGCAGCCCAGCAGCATGGCCGCCAAGTGCCCACCCGCTGAATGGCCGATGGCGCTGATGTTGTTGCGGTCACCACCGTGCTCGGCAATGTGCCTCCAGAGCCAAGCGGTGGCTTTGGCCATTTGAAGCGCAATGTCAGGGATGGTGACAGGCTGCTCGGGCGTGCCAGGGCACAGCGCGTAGTTGACCACCACCACGCAGGCACCCATGTCGTGCAAGGCCGGGGCCACAAAGGAATGGTCTGATTTGTCGAGGCTGCGCCAGTAGCCGCCGTGGATGAAGATCACCACGGGGGCGTTCGGCTGAGTAGCTGGGAAAATGTCCAAGGTTTCACCCGGACCGTCGCCATAAGGCAAATCCAGATGGCCTTTCAGGCGCTCGCGTGCTTGCGCCGAGGCGTTTTGCCAATGGGCAAAGTGGTCCGCAAAGTCGGGCACCAAGGCCCGGTTGTTGTACATGCGGTCATGCCAGGCGGCGTCTTTGGTGGGCATTTTTGTCTCCAGTGAGGGTTGTTCTTGGTCCACCATCTTGGCACAAGAAGCGTCAGATTTTCATCTCCAGGCGCAACTGCACATTGCGCCAGCTTGGCGAGGTGTTGCGAGAGGTTTCGCTCACGCTGTTGCCGGTGTACGTGGACGTGGTCAGGTAATCGCGAGAGGTGAAGTTGCTCACCGTCAGGCGCAAGGCGGTGGCGGGGGAAAAGCGCCATTGACCATACACGTCGAGCACGCGTTTGGTGCCCTGGTAAGCCCACTGCTGCTCGCTGCGGCGGGTGTCGTAGTCGGGGTTCCAATTCAGGTTGCCACCCACCGTGAGCGGGATGCTGCGCACGCGGTAGTCGGCCCCCAAGTTGGCCGTCATGCCGGGCTGCTGGTCGAGCCGGTTGTCGGGGCCGGGCACCTGCTTGACCCGGGAGCTGAACAGGCTCAGGTTGCTGCGGATGTCGACCGGCAAGGCGCCAGCCCGCAACTGGTCCAGGCGGAACTTGGCTTCGAGCTCAATGCCCTGCGTGGTGGCATCGCCCAGGTTGAGCGGCGATGACACCCAGCGGTCTTGGCCAGGCGCCCAAGAGGGGCTGCTTTGCTGGGCCACGGTGTAGCGGATCAGGTCGGTGATTTGCCGATGAAACACGTTGGCACTGAGCACGCCGCCGCCGGACAGGTAACGCTCAAAGGCCACATCAATGCCGGTGGCCATTTCGGGGCGCAAATCTGGGTTGCCCACACGGTCGGGGCGGGTCGGGCTGTTGGCCTCGCGCGAGGGCACGGGCCGGGCCACCAGGTTGTAGAGCGTGGGGGTTTTGTAGCTGCGTGTCAGGCTCATGCGCACTTGGTCGCGCTTGGCCGGGTCGGGCTTCCACAGCGCATGCAGCAAGGGCGTCCAGACCGAGCTGGTATTGGACTTGAGCCCTTGCTCGCTCGTGCCTTCTGTCAGGATGGACTCGTAACGCAAGCCGGTGTAAGCCGACCAGTTGGCGTTGATCTTGAACTCGTCTTGCGCATAAGCGGCCCATCGGAAGGTGCGGGCCCGGATGTCGCCACCGTCCTCGTCCACAGCGGCATTGGCCTCTTCCACGCGGCGCACGCTTTCGAGCTCCAGGCCGCTGACGATCTGGTGCCCGTTGGCCATGGCGCGGGTCCATTTGCCGTTCAAGCTGCCCGTGCGGTCGACAAAGTTTTGCGTTTCAAAGCCATTGAACAGCAGCACATCGGCCGCACCCGTCTGGTCCAGGCGAAAGTCGTACTTGGACTGACCCAGGCCAAAGCGCACTTCCAGCCGGTCATCGGCCGACAGGCGCTGCGCCCATTGGCCGTTCAGCCGGGCCATGGCAAAAATGCTTTTGTTCAGTGTCTGGGCGCTGTCAGACCGCAAGCCGCCCTCTGTTTCACGGATCTGCACTTGG
>JBIKRC010000354.1:0-2762 GCA_044349375.1 Limnohabitans sp. | reverse complement strand
GTCGGGTGCTGGGCCTGAAGCAAAGTCGGCCATCAAAGCCTCCACCTCACGTTTGGCGTGCGGGTCCAAACTGGCCGTGGGCTCATCGAGCAGCAAGACATCGGGCTGGCGTGCCCAAGCGCGGGCCAAGGCCAGGCGCTGCTGCTGCCCACCCGACAACTGGCGGGCACTTTGCCTCGCCACCGCCTGCAAGCCCACACGATGCAAAGCCTGCTGGGCCACGGCCTGGGCGGCGCGCCAATTCAAAGCCAGAGATCGGTCCAGCCACACACCCAGCGTCACATTGTTCAAGGCCGACAAGCGCAGCATGTGCGGCCTTTGGAACAGCATGGCCTGGCGCACACCCGGCGCTTGAGTCACCTGCCCTTGTGTGGGCGGCAACAAGCTGTGCAGTGTGCGCAGCAAGCTGCTTTTACCCGAGCCGTTGGCCCCCACCAGTGCCACGCGTTCACCGGCCGCAATGCGCAAGCTCACGCCCTTCAAGGCCTGTTGCGCACCCAGTTGGATGCTCACCGCGTCCAGCGTGATCTGCGCGGCGCTCATGGCTGCGCACCCACCAGTCCATCGGCCGCAGCGGGCCGCCCATGGCGCACCTCACCCCAGCGCCGCAGCACCGCCACCAGCGCATTGAGCAGCAACACCACCGCCAGCAAGACCATGCCCAGCCCCAGCGCCAGCGGCAAGTCGCCCTTGCTGGTTTCCAGGGCAATCGCGGTGGTCATGACCCGGGTGAAGCCGTCGATGTTGCCGCCGACGATCATGACCGCGCCCACTTCCGAGATGGCGCGACCAAAGGCTGTCACGGCAATCGTCAATAAAGCCAGGCGTTCGTCCCAGGCCAGCAACAAGCTGCGCAGCCAAGGGCCTGCGCCCAGTGAGGCCCATTGCTCGCCGTGCTGGCGCTCCACGTCTTCGACCACCTGGCGCGTGAGCGCCGTGACCACCGGCACCACCAAAATGAACTGGGCCAGCACCATGGCCTGAAAGCTGAACATCCAGCCCAAAAAACCCAAAGGCCCGGTGCGCGACAGCAGCAAATACACCAGCAAGCCCACCACCACCGAGGGCAGCGCCAGCAAAGTGTTCAGACCCACCAAAACAACGCCCCGGCCACGAAAACGCGACACCGCCAACCAAGCGCCCAGCGCCACGCCCACGCCATAGGCCAGCAGGCAAGCCGTGGCACTGACGGCCAAAGACCGGGTGACGACCACCCACAGGGCAGGATCAAAAGAAGTGACGAGGTTCAGCGCCGTCAGGACGCTGTCGGTGAAGGTGTTCATAACTTGGCACGAATGCTAATGGACAACATGTCGCCTTCGCCTAAGGGATGTCCGCTATGAAATGCAATACATAGGACAAAGCCGCTCAGCATTGAAGAGTCGCCAACCAGAATGAGGCAAACTCTTGTCCGTGCAACACATCAAACTCTCTTACAGCTGGACACCCCATCAAACGCCAGCTGAGCCGCGTGACCAAACCAGTCCTTTGCGCAACCCCTTGATGGACATGCTTCAGTCCGTGCGAGCCACCGGCTCTATTGCAGGTGCAGCCAGAATTTTGCAGTTGTCTTATCGCCACATCTGGGGCGAGCTCAAACGCTGGGAACAGATGCTCGGGCAGCCCTTGATCCTGTGGGAAAAAGGCCAAGCCGCCCGGCTGACCGAATTTGCGGACAAACTGCTTTGGGCTGAACGTCAAGCGCAAGCCAGACTGGCCCCCCAGATCAGCGCCTTGCAAGCCGAGTTAGAAAAGACCTTTGCTGTCGCCTTTGACCCCGGCAGCCATTTGTTGACGGTCTACGCCAGCCACGACGATGCACTGGTCAAACTCAGGGAACACAGCGCCAGCCAATCCCTGCACTTGGACATGCGCTTTTGTGGCAGCGTGGACGCGATACGCGCCCTGAACGAAGGCCGCTGCACTGTCGCCGGGTTTCATGCCCCCTTGCAACCCAATGCCAGCACATTGACGGCCCGTACTTACAAGCCCCTGCTGAAAACCGGACAGCACAAACTCATCGGATTTGCCACCCGAGAGCAAGGCTGGATGGTGGCCCCTGGCAACCCACAGAACATCACGGGCTGGACAGACCTCACGCGACAAGACTTGCGGCTGGTGAACCGGACCTTGGGCACTGGCACTCGATTGCTGCTGGACCAGTGGCTAGAAAGCCACAACCCAACGGCCATCTTGCCCAAGGGCTACGAACACGAGGAACCCTCGCACTCTGCCGTGGCCACACGGATTGCTTCGGGACAAGCTGATTTGGGTCTGGGCATTGCATCGGCAGCACTTGCCCAAAAACTGGATTTTGTGCCGTTGACCCAGGAGTACTATTGGCTGGTGTGCCTGAAATCAGCCTTGAACAACCCAGCCGTAGTGGCCTTGCGACAGGTCTTGCAAAGCCCAAAATGGCAGCAACTTCTGAGCCAAGAAACCGGCTACGGCTTGCACGAAGAAGCTGGGCAAATCCAATCGCTCAAACAATGCCTGCCCTGGTGGCCTTCCCGATAAAGTGACGGACTGACATACCACCACATGCCAACAAAAAACCGCGCCAAGGCGCGGTTTTTTGTGACATCAACACAGCTTTTACTTCTTCGGCTCCGTGGCCATCAAAGCTTTGAGGGCGTCGTCGTCGGACTTCTGGCTGTTTTCGTCTTCGGCAGATTCATCGGGTTTGAGCGAATCGTCGGCTCCAGGTTCACCTGAATTGGAAGAGTTTTCCAATTGCATCATGACCTCGTTGGCATCGAGTT
>JBIKRC010000353.1:0-2767 GCA_044349375.1 Limnohabitans sp. | reverse complement strand
CGCGGGGCGGGACTCGAACCCGCACAGTGTTGCCACCGTCAGGACCTAAACCTGGTGCGTCTACCAATTTCGCCACCCGCGCAGTCCAAACAAAAAGGGCGACAGGTCCATCTCGTGGCCCTAAAGCCACCTGACGCACCTGACCGCCCAGTTGAAATCGGTCAACTTTCTATTTTAGCCGCTTCAGGGGGCTAGATTCAGGCGCGGGCTTGATTGGGGCGCTCAATTTTGAACCAGGCCGCGTACATGGCTGGCAGCGCCAGCAGCGTCAAAGCCGTAGCGACAATCAAGCCGCCCATGATGGCCACCGCCATCGGCCCCCAGAACACACTGCGCGACAGTGGGATCATGGCCAGCACAGCGGCCGCGGCCGTCAGCACAATGGGGCGCAGGCGACGCACGGCCGACTCGACAATGGCCATCCAAGGCTCCACCCCTGCAGCACGGTCTTGCTCGATCTGGTCGATCAAAATCACCGAATTGCGCTGGATCATGCCCATGAGCGCAATCACGCCCAACAGGGCCACAAAGCCAAACGGGCGGTCCAAGGCCAACAAAGATGCGGCCACGCCCGCCATACCCAAGGGGCCTGTCAAGAACACCAACACCGAGCGGCTAAAACTTTGCAACTGCAACATCAGCAAAGTGAAGGTGATGAACAACATGATGGGCACACCCGCCGCAATGGAAGCCGATCCTTTGGAGCTTTGCTCTACCGCGCCCGCCACTTGGATGCGGTAATCCATCTCCCCTTTGGCCACCCATTGGGCTTGCAGCTTGTCGAGCTCGGGCTTGAGCTGCGCCGTGACCGTGGCGCCCTGCAAGCCTTCGGCAATGTCCGACTGCACCGTGATGGCATATTGACGGCCTTCGCGCCACATCACCCCGGGCTCCCAGCCCATGACGGGTTTGGCAATCTGCAGCAAGGGAATCGATTTGCCCGAGGCGGTGGGGACATAGGCCTGCCCCAAATCAGACAATGCATCTCGCTCGTTCAGAGGTTGGCGCAAAACGATGTCAATCAGCTTGTCCCCCTCACGGAACTGGCCTACCGGTGTGCCCGACAGCAAGGTGCGCGAAGCCTGCGCAATGGACTGACTGCTCACACCCAAGGCACGGGCCTTGGCCTGGTCCATTTCCAAGCGCACGGTTTTGACCGACTCGTTCCAGTTGTCGTTCACGCCACGGGTGTTGTTGTTCAAGCGCATGGCGGCTTTGACCTCTTCGGCCTTTTGGCGCAAAACCGAAGGTTCTGTGCCCACCACCCGAAACTGCACCGGGTAAGGCACAGGTGGCCCGTTGGGCAGCAGTTTCACGCGACCGCGCACCTCGGGAAACTCTTGCGCCAACAAAGCGGGCAGTTTGATGCGCAAGGCTTCTCGCACCTGCAAATCTTGGGGCAAAACAATCAGTTGGGACACATTGCTTTGTGGGAAAACCTGGTCCATGGGCAGGTAAAAACGAGGAACGCCTGAGCCCACCCAGGTGGTCACCGAGCTCACGCCCTGTTCTTGTGCCAAGCGTTTTTCAACCCGCTTGGCCACCTCTTCACTGGCACCAAAGGGCGATCCTTCGGGGAGCCACAGGTCCACCAGAATTTCTGGGCGACTGGAGTCGGGGAAGAACTGCTGCTGAACCTTGCCCATGCCCACGATGCCCAGCACAAACAAAGCGATGGTGATGCCAATGGTCTTCCAGCGGTGGGTGACGCACCAGGTCACCCAAGCGCGAAACTGTCGGTAAAACGGCGTATTGAACATTTCGGCGCTGTCATGGCTGTTCTCGGCCACGGCATGCGATGGCGGCTTGAGCAGCCATGCGCCCAAATAAGGCACAAAATACACCGACGCCACCCAACTGACGATCAAGGCGATCACGGTGACCGCAAAGATGGCAAAGGTGTATTCACCCGTGACAGACTTGGCCAAACCAATGGGCAAAAAGCCTGCGGCGGTAATCAAGGTGCCCGTCAGCATGGGCATGGCGGTGAGCTCGTAGGCAAAAGTGGCCGAGCGAAACTTGTCGTAACCCTCTTCCATCTTGCGCACCATCATCTCAACCGCAATGATGGCGTCGTCCACCAGCAAGCCCAGCGCAATGATCAGCGATCCCAGCGAAATTTTGTGCAGCCCGATGCCAAAGTAATTCATGCCCAAAAAGGTCACCGCCAGCACCAGAGGAATGGTGATGCCCACCACCAACCCCGGCCGCACATCCAGCGTCCAGCGTCGCCACAAGGGGTGTTCACCCGGGCGTCTGTGCAAGCCCAGCGCCAAAAAGCTCACGGCCAGCACAATCACCACGGCCTCGATCAAGACCTTGATGAACTCGTTGACCGAGTTGGACACGGCCGAAGGCTGGTCTTGCACTTGTTTCAGCGTGATGCCCGCCGGCAACTGGGCCTCGAACTGCTGCGTGCTGGTTTTCAGGGCCTTGCCCAAGGCGATGATGTCCCCGCCCTTGGTCATGCTCACACCCAGCGCTATGACTTGCTCACCGTCGTGTCGCACTTTGACGGTGGGTGGATCCACATAGCCCCGGCTGACTTCGGCAATGTCCCCCAAACGCAGTTGCGTGCCCGAGCCGCCACGGATCGGCATGGCCCGCACATCGTCCAGGTTTTGAAACTGACCACCCACTCGCACCTGCACCACGTCTTGGGGCGACTGCAAAGTGCCCGCCGACTCGACCGCGTTTTGCTGGCTCAGTTGCGCCAAGACCGAGCCCATGTCCAAGCCCATTTGCGCGATCTTTTTTTGCGACATGT
>JBIKRC010000043.1:0-10595 GCA_044349375.1 Limnohabitans sp. | reverse complement strand
AGCCCTGCAGCCCTTTGACCAAGGGCTGCGCCAGCCGCTCGCCTTCTTGCACCCAAAAGGCCGGGTCGGCTTTGCGGATGCGGCCGATGGCGTTGTCCATGTGCGCGGCGGCGGCTTGCCGGGCCTGTACAGGATCAGCGGCCCGCACGGCCTGCAAAATAGCCTGGTGCTCGTTGCGCACAGCGGCGGCAAAGTCGCCACGCCGGGCCTCGTTGGCCCGGGTGACCTGGGTGGCCCCGTGCAGGAACTGGCTGAGGTAGCCCAAGGTCTGAATCAAAAAAGGGTTGTGCGTGGCCTCGGCAATCGCCCGGTGGAAATGCACATCTTCGGCCACACCATCGCCGCCCGACTGGACGGCCTGTTCCAGCGCCTGGACCGCTTGTTCGATGGCCAGCAGGTCGCTGGCGCTGCGCCGCTCGGCTGCCAGCGCCGCCACCTCGGCCTCCAAAGCACGGCGCACCTCCACCATCTGAATCACGGCCTCTTGCGAAGCGGCTTGCCGGGCTTCGAACTGCAGCGGCGCAAAGGGCAGTTGCTGTCTGACAAACACCCCGCTGCCCTGGCGCGAGTCCACCAGACCCAGCGATTTGAGGCGCGACACCGCCTCGCGCACGACGGTGCGGCTGACGGCGAATTGCTCAACCAAGCGCGCCTCGGTAGGCAACTTGTCGCCCGGCGCCAGACGGCCTTGCGTGATCTCGGCGCTCAGTTGCTCCGCCACCTGGTCGGACAGGCGTGCGCCGCTAGAGACGGGGGTGAAGTGCTGGCTCATGGAGTTGTCATACAAAAAAACAAATCTGAGCATAACGGGCCGCGCAACGGGGTGCTGTCAAACAGGTGTCGTTGGGCGTTTTAAAATTACGTTTAGGTAAATTGATTTATCAATGGTAAATTACGGCCTGGGCACCGCAGGGTGCTTTTTGACCATTTTGGAGCTCGCACATGGGTGCTTACGTCAACCCGATTTATCCGTACAAGTCGCCTGCCGACTTGATGTCCACGCCGCCGCAGCGCAAACCGTTGATCGTCATTGGCGCGGGGCCTGTGGGCTTGGCTGCAGCCATTGATGCCCGTTTACAGGGGCTTGAGGTGCTGGTGCTGGACGACGACAAGACTGTGTCGGTCGGCTCGCGGGCGGTGTGCTACGCCAAGCGTTCGCTCGAAATTCTGGACCGCCTGGGCATTGCCGATGCCGCTTGCCATCTGGGTGTGAGCTGGAACATCGGCCGCACCTTCCTCGAAGAAGACGAGGTGTACCAGTTCAACCTGGTGCCCGACGCCGGTCACAAGCGCCCCGGCATGATCAACTTGCAGCAGTACCACGTTGAGGAAATGCTGATTGCCCGTGCGCTGGAACTGGGCGCGGACATTCGCTGGCAGCACAAAGTCACTGCGGTCACGCCCCACGACACACACGCCACGCTGACGGTCGAAACGCCCGAAGGCACTTTTGACATCGAAGCCGACTGGCTGGTGGTGGCCGATGGCGCACGCAGCCCGATCCGCCGCCATTTGGGCCTGGACATCGAAGGCCGTGTGTTCCAGGACCGCTTTTTGATCGCCGACGTGATCATGAAAGCCGACTACCCCGCCGAGCGTTGGTTCTGGTTTGACCCACCCTTTCACCCCAACCAAAGCGTGCTGCTGCACAAGCAAAGCAACAACGTTTGGCGCATCGATTTTCAGCTGGGCTGGGACGCCGATCCTGAAGAAGAAAAGAAACCCGAAAAAGTCATTCCGCGCCTGAAAGCCATGCTGGGCGATGAACGCCCATTTGAGCTGGAGTGGGTGAGCATCTACACCTTTCAATGCCGCCGCATGACCGACTTCCGCCACGGCCGCGTTCTGTTTGCAGGCGACGCGGCGCACCAGGTCTCGCCCTTTGGCGCGCGCGGGGCCAACTCAGGTTTTCAGGATGCGGACGATTTGATGTGGAAGCTGGGCTTGGTGATCAAGGGCCAAGCCAGCGAGAAGTTGCTCGATACTTACGCGATGGACCGCCAGTTTGCCGCCGACGAAAACATCATGAACTCGACGCGCTCGACCGACTTCATCACGCCCAAGAGCCGCACCAGCAAGACCTTTCGCAACCAGGTGCTGGCGCTGGCCAAGCACCACCCCTTTGCGCGCAAGCTGGTCAACTCGGGCCGCTTGTCCATGCCGTCTTTCTTGACTGGCTCGGTGCTCAACACGCCTGATGCCGACGCGTTTGAAGGCAACATGGTGCCTGGTGCGCCGATGGACGATGCGCCCGTCCAATTGAACGGCCAAGATGCTTGGTTGCTCAACCAAGTGGGCAAGGGTTTTCAGGTCATGTTGTTTGTGGATGCGCCGCTCTCGCCCGATGTGCTGGCGCAACTCGCGGATGTCTCCTGGCATGGTGAGAGCACGCCCCTGCGCGCGATTGCTTCTCCCATCAAGCCAAGCCTGCTCATCGTCGCCCCAAGCCCCTTGGATATCCCCGGCATGACCGTGATTGTCGACACCCAAGGTCTGGTGGCCAAACGCTACGACGCCCAACCCGGCACCGCCTATTTGCTGCGCCCCGACCAGCATGTGCTCGCCCGCTGGCGCACCCTGGACAGCGCCCGGCTGCAAGCGGCCATGGCCCGCGCCTTGGGTCAAGTGGGCGCACCCGCCTGAACCCCGTAGAGAACCGACATGCCCACCGACACCCCCACAGCCCTGAACACCGCGCCCAACTTCCACGAAGCCGGTCGCCGATTTTTTCGCGACTTTTCACCCGGTGACGAGTTTTACGAAAACTTGATCGACGCCCACAATGGCCTGAGCGACGAACAAAGCGAAGCGTTCAACGCCCGCCTGATTTTGCTGCTGGCCAACCACATTGGCGACTTGCGCGTGCTGCGCGAGGCACTGCAGGCCGCCCGCCAAACCGACTGAGCCCACAGACAAGCCAAAACAGATACCGGAGACCCTCATGAAAATCGACCGCATTCACCACGCCGCCTACCGCTGCAAAGACGCCAAAGCCACCGTCGAGTGGTACGTGAAAAACCTGAACATGGATTTCGTGCTGGCCATCGCCGAAGACTTGGTGCCCTCCACCAAGGCCCCCGACCCCTACATGCATGTGTTCTTGGACGCGGGTGGCGGCAACGTGCTGGCCTTTTTTGAACTGCCCAACTCACCCGAGATGGGCCGTGACGAAAACACCCCCGCTTGGGTGCAGCACATTGCCTTCAAGGTGGGTAGCCTGCAAGCGCTGGAAGACGCCAAGGCCCGGCTGCAAGCCAACGGCGTGGAGGTGTTGGGGCCGACCAACCACACCATTTTCAAGAGCATCTACTTCTTTGACCCCAACGGCCACCGCCTGGAACTGGCCGCCGACGTGGGCACGCCCGAGATGTACGCCAAGCTCGACGCGTGCAAATGGGACATGCTCAACGAGTGGGCGCAAACCAAACGCGCCCCCAAACACGCGGCCTGGATGCACGAGACCGAACTGCAAAGCTGAAGGCACTCAAGGTCTCCGGTCGCGGCGCAAGCCCCATTGCGCGACCGCCCCGACCAACGCAAAGCCCAGCATCATCCAACCCAAGTTCACCGCACCTTCGTGCGGCACCAAGCCCACCAGGTAACCGGCGCTGGCCCCGGTGAGTTGCTGCATCAGGCCCGCCACCGCAGCGGCTGAGCCTGCCAGCGCGGGCAACACGCCCACCGTGCCCGCCAGGGTAGGTGGGTTCAGCAGGCCATGACCCAAGCCCAAAAGCAACAAGGGCAGGGCCACGGCCAGCGCCGTCTGCACGCCACCCAAGCCCAGCGCCAGCATCACCGCCAAGCCGCCCAGCGTCAGCACCTGGCCCCAGGCCATGACGCGCGATTCGCCTGCTTGCGCGATGAGGCGCGAGGTCATGAAATTGCCCAAAATGTACGAAACAGGCACGGCCATGATGAACCAGCCAATGCCGTCGGGCCCGATGCCGTAGCCCTTGAGCACGATGGGTGCGCCTGCCAGGAAAGCGTAAAACGTGGCGGTGGTGGCCGCGAGGATGGCGACGTAAAGCAAAAAGCGCGGCTCGCGCAGCAAGCGTGCATAAGCGCTGAGCATGGCCCTTAGCCAGTGGCCCGTTGCAGGCGCGGTTTGGGCCCCACGCGGCAAGCCCAGCCACGCTGCCACCAAGAGCAGCACGGCCAAAACAGCCAGCAACACAAAGTTGGTTTGCCAGCCAAAGCGCACATGCATCTGCCCGCCGATCAGGGTGGCCAGCGGTGGGCACATGCCCAGCGCCATGCCGATGTAAGCCATGACCCGCGTGCGCTGCGGCCCAGTGAACAGGTCTTGCACCATGGAGCGGCTGACCACCATGCTGGCGGCGCAGCCCGCGCCTTGCAGCACACGGGCGGCAATCAGTGTGGTGATGTCGGTGGCCAGCGCGGCCATGACCGAGGCCAGCCCCGCGACCACCAGCCCCAGCATCAGGATGGGCTTGCGCCCATACCGATCCGACAAGGGGCCGTACACCAGTTGCAAAGCCCCGTAGGCCACCACGTAGCCGCTGAAGGTCAGCTGCACATCGGCTTGGGGGGTGTCAAAAATCGCGCCCCACTCTTGCATGGAGGGCAGGCACAGCGTCATGGCCAGCAGGCCAAAGGCGATTTGAGCCAACACGTTGGCGATCAGCCAGGGGCTGTGGGCGGCCGTTTCCTGGGTCCCAGGCGCGCTGGCCATGTCAGCCGCGCTGCAACTTGTAGACCGCCGTGCCCGCCATCAGGTTGGGACACAGACGCACTTCTTGACCGTTTTGCAGGCCAAAGGCATCCACCACGCGCAGCTCGTTTTTGCGCGCCAAGTCGCCAAAGTCAGCGTAAGTGCCCACGCGGATGTTGGGCGTGTCGTACCACTGGTAGGGCAGGCGCTTGGTCACTGGCATGCGGCCTTGCAACACGCTCAGGCGGTTGAACCAATGGGCAAAATTGGGAAAGGCCACAATGCCCACGCGACCCACGCGCACCGTCTCGCGCAGCATGGTCTCGGCGTTGCGCAGGTGTTGCAGCGTATCGATTTGCAGCACCACATCAAACGATTGGTCAGCAAACAGGCTCAGGCCCTCGTCCAGGTTCAGCTGCAGCACATTCACACCGCGCTGCACGCAGGCATGGACATTGGCGTCGTCCAGCTCCACACCGTAACCGGTGCAGCCCTTGTGTTGCTGCAGATAGGCCAGCAAGGCCCCATCGCCACAGCCCAAATCGAGCACGCGAGCGCCTTGTGGCACCAGGCGGGCCATGGCTTGCATGATCAAGGGGTCGCTCATGCGGCACCTCCTTCGTTCAAAGTCTTCGCCATGTTGTCAAAGTAAGATCGAACCACATTCATGTAGCGCGCATCGTCCAGCAAAAACGCATCGTGTCCGTGCGGTGCGTCGATCTCGGCATAGCTCACGTCGCGGCGGTTGTCGAGCAAGGCCTTGACCATCTCGCGGCTGCGGGCGGGCGAAAAACGCCAGTCGGTGGAAAAGCTGACCAGCAAAAATTTGCAACTGGCGCGGGCCAGCGCTTTGGACAGGTCACCGCCGAAGGCGCGTGCCGGGTCAAAGTAATCGAGGGCCCGGGTGATCAGCAAATAGGTGTTGGCGTCAAAGTACTCGCTGAACTTGTCGCCCTGGTAGCGCAGGTAGCTCTCAATCTGGAACTCCACTTCTTGTGTGGAGTACTTGTAGCCGGTGGCGTTGTGCGTCACCGCTTCGCGCAGCTCGCGGCCAAACTTCTCGTTCATCACGTCGTCACTCAGGTACGTGATGTGGCCGATCATGCGGGCGATGCGCAGGCCGCGTTTGGGCACCACGCCTTGCGCGTAAAAGTGGCCGTTGTGAAAGTCCGGGTCGGTCACGATGGCGCGACGCGCCACTTCGTTGAAGGCGATGTTTTCGGCGTTCAGGTTGGGCGCACTGGCCACCACCACCGCGTGTTTCACGCGCTCGGGGTATTGCAGCGTCCAGCTCAATGCCTGCATGCCGCCCAAGCTGCCTCCCATCACGGCGGCCAGTTGTTCAATGCCCAAGGCGTCCAGCAATCGGGCTTGGGCATTGACCCAGTCTTCCACCGTGACCACCGGGAAGTCCGCACCGTACACGCCGCCGGTGTCAGGGTTCACATTCATGGGGCCGGTGGAGCCAAAGCAGGAGCCCAAGTTGTTCACGCCAATGACAAAAAAGTGGTCGGTGTCGAGCGATTTGCCGGGGCCGATCATGTTGTCCCACCAGCCCAGGTTTTTCGGTTGGTCGGCGTACACGCCCGCCACATGGTGCGAGGCATTGAGCGCGTGGCAGATCAGCACCGCGTTGGATTTGTCGGCGTTGAGCGTGCCGTAGGTTTCGTAGCTCAGCGAATAGCCACGGATGGACGCACCGCTTTGCAAAGGCAAAGGGGCTTCAAACAGCATGCTTTGGGATTGGGCAATCAGCATCGAATGTGTTGTGGTGTGCAAAAAAACAAAACCCGGCTTCGCAGTCAGCTGGGCCGGGTTTCTGTGAGATGAAACACACGCCATTTAGCTGAATTTCGAAACCAGTCAGGTTCCGGCGCCCGCAATCGGGTTCAAATCGGCGCATGGGGCGAGTATAAGGGCGATGAGCCCCAAGGCTGGGCAAGCGCCAGAACGCCAGCATCCGGGCAAGAGGGCTGCTCAGCTGCCCCAGCCCGACAGCGCGATCACGCCCAGCACGGCAAAAATGCCCGCCGAGATCAGGTGCACCAGACGCAGTGGCACACGCTGGGTGATGGCGTCGCCCAACCACACCACGGGGGCGTTGGCCAGCATCATGCCCAGCGTGGTGCCCGCCACCACGGCAAACCAGGCGTTGTATTGCGCGGCCAGCATCACGGTGGCGATTTGGGTCTTATCGCCCATCTCGGCCAAAAAGAACGCCACCACCGTGGTCAGGAAAACGCCCATGCGCGGAGCACTGTCGCCTTCCTCGTCGTCCAGCTTGTCGGGGATCAGCATCCACACCGCCATGGCGATGAAGGACGCGCCCAGCACCCAGCGCAACACATCAGGGCCCATCACGGTGGTGACCCAGCTGCCCACGGCACCGGCCAGGCCATGGTTGGCCAGCGTGGCCACCAGAATCCCCAATACGATGGGCCAGGGCTTGCGAAAACGGGCGGCCAACACCAGCGACAAAAGCTGGGTTTTGTCACCCATTTCGGCCAGAGCCACGATGCCGGTAGAGACGAAGAATGCTTCCATGGGGGAGTGCGGGCGTCAGCCTGAGCACTGAATCGATCAGAGGTGCGCATCTTACGTGAGGGACCTGTGCACCGGTTTGGGGGCGTGACGATCGCTCAGTCACTTGTGACTTACTTTGGGTGCGTTTCTTGCTTTTCTTTGGTGCGCGAGGGTGGGTCACCCTCGAAATGCACCAAATCAAATCAAAAATCCTCAAAGGACGATCGTGGAAGCACTAAAACAGGGCGCAGATGCGCTTTTTATCTTGTTGGGCGGCATCATGGTGTTGGCCATGCACGCTGGTTTTGCTTTTCTGGAGCTGGGCACGGTCCGCAAAAAGAACCAGGTCAATGCGCTGGTCAAAATCCTGGTGGATTTTTCAGTGTCCACCGTGGTTTATTTTGTGGTCGGTTACAGCGTGGCTTATGGCACCACCTTCTTTGTGGGGGCGGAACAACTGGCCGCCAAGAACGGCTATGACCTGGTCAAGTTCTTCTTTTTGCTGACCTTTGCCGCCGCCATTCCCGCCATCATTTCGGGCGGCATTGCCGAGCGGGCCAAGTTCTGGCCACAGTTGATCGCCACGGCGGTGATCGTGGGCTTTGTCTACCCCTTCTTTGAGGGCATTGTCTGGAACCAGCACTTTGGCGTGCAGGCCTGGATCAAGGCGCTTACGGGCGATGAGTTCCATGACTTTGCGGGCTCGGTGGTGGTCCACGCCATGGGCGGCTGGATCGCTTTGCCTGCGGTCGTTTTGCTGGGGGCGCGCTACAACCGTTACCGTAAAAACGGCGAGGTTTCGGCACATCCCCCTTCGAGCATTCCCTTTTTGGCCCTGGGCTCGTGGATCCTGATCGTCGGCTGGTTTGGCTTCAACGTGATGAGCGCCCAGACCTTGGACAAAATTTCAGGTCTGGTGGCGGTCAACTCTTTGATGGCCATGGTGGGTGGCACATTGGCGGCTTTGGTTTTGGGCAAGAACGACCCCGGCTTTGTGCACAACGGCCCCTTGGCCGGTTTGGTGGCGGTGTGTGCGGGCTCCGATTTGATGCACCCATTTGGTGCACTGGCCACAGGTGCTGTGGCCGGGGCCTTGTTTGTGGTGATGTTCACCCTGACCCAGAACAAATGGAAGATCGACGATGTGCTGGGTGTCTGGCCCTTGCATGGCATTTGCGGCGCTTGGGGCGGTATTGCTGCGGGCATTTTTGGGGCCAGCAGTTGGGGTGGCTTGGGCGGCGTCAACCTGAGCGCGCAGTTAATCGGCACTGGCCTCGGTGTGGCCTGGGCCCTGTTGGGGGGTGTGGCGATTTACGGGATATTGAAATTCACCCTCGGATTGAAACTCAGCCCCGAGGAAGAATATGACGGGGCCGATTTGACGATTCACAAAATCAGCGCATCACCCGAGCGGGAAGTGAGTTGGTAAAACAACAAATGTGTGTAACCCCGCACGTTTTTCGGGGAGTTGAAAGAAAATATCTTGCATTTATTTTTGTTTTCTTGAAGATAGTGGACAGGCTTCAGCGGCATTTTCTCTGAAGTCCAGTTTGCGGTGAACAGGTCAGTTTCGCTTTCCTTCCGAAGTTTTCAGGTTTGTTGAATGCGCTTTCGGAACTCCATCGCTTTTATCTCTGTGTTTTGAGGAGTCCCTTTCATGGGCAACAAACTTTACGTCGGCAACCTGGCTTATTCGGTGCGAGACGGTGATCTGGAACAAGCCTTCGGAGAATTCGGTGCTGTGACCAGCGCCAAAGTCATGATGGAACGCGATACGGGCCGCTCCAAAGGCTTCGGCTTTGTGGAAATGGGCAACGATAACGAAGCACAAGCCGCGATCAACGGCATGAATGGCCAGCCTTTGGGTGGCCGCAACATGGTCGTGAACGAAGCACGCCCGATGGAAGCCCGTCCTCCACGGTCAGGCGGCGGTGGCTTCGGCGGCCCTCGCCGTGAAGGCGGCGGCGGTGGTGGTGGTTACGGCGGCGGCGGTGGCGGTGGCGGAGGTTACGGCGGCGGCGGCGGCGGCGGCGGCGGTGGCTTCGGCGGCGGTCGTGAAGGCGGTGGCGGATATGGCGGCGGCCGTGAAGGCGGCGGCGGATATGGTGGCGGCGGCGGTCGTGGCGATGGCGGTGGCGGCTACGGTGGCGGCGGTCGTGGTGAAGGCGGCGGCCGTGGCGATGGCGGCAGTTTCCGAAGCCCCTATGGCGCAGGCCCCCGTGGTGGTGGTCGCCGTGAAGGTGGCCGCGAAGGCGGTGGCGACTACTGATTGAGCACATGGGCTGATCACTCAACCCATGAAAGCCCAAAGCCCTGCGTTGCAGGGCTTTGTCGTTTCTGGTGCCCTGCGTGGCGCGAACCTGCAGAAGAATCTGGCCCCATCCGCCGGGGTTTCGAAAGGGTTTGAGCCGGACTTATTCCGGTTTTATGGTCCTCTTAAGGGGTCTGCCTTGGCGGCAGAACGGCGCGCACGCGGCCCTGCAGCTCGTAATGACCGCTTCGGGTGTCAAAGTTCATGCTTTGGCCCGTGAACACTTCAGCTCCGCGCGTGATGCGCACCGGCTGGTCCGAAACCAGCCTCTCTTCTTCCAACCAAGCCGTGAATGTTTCACCACGCAGTTCGACGCGCGGGCCCTGAGCGTCTGCCTGTCTGACTGCCAGCGCATCGCCGGTCAGGGTCACCTGTTGATCGGCCTCACGGGAAATACCTTTTTGGGCTTGGGCCGTCAGGCGTGTGCCCGCCTCGTTTTCAGCCAGAATGCGCACGCCCTCGATGTGCAGGCTTTGCGTGGCCGGAAAGTGGGTGGCGCTTTGCCCGCTGACTTCGCGGGTCAGTCGGCCTGTGGCGTCAAAAGATTTGACCGTGAATTGATCGAGGCGGAAATCCGGGTCCTGACGCAGCTGGGGGTCAATGCCGGGCGGCATCAACTCGGGCACGCTGCGCACCAGCCACCAGCTGCCCAAAGCCAAAATGGCAAACAGAAACAAGGGCAGGTAAATCGTCAACCGGTCCAAGGTGCGGCGCAGCCGCATGAGCAAATTCATGCCGATGCGCCCGGGTGGTCGTGCACCCCCACTTGCGCGAGCAAGGCGGCGTAGTGTCCGCCCGCCACCAGCAGCAGGTCGCAAAAGGCGCGGGCCGCGCCTTCGCCGCCGCGCTCGGCAGTGGTGTGGTGGGCGATGGCTTTGGCCTGGGCATGGGCATTGGCCGGGGCGCAAGCAAAAGCAGCGCGTTGCATCACGGGCAAATCGGGCCAGTCATCGCCCATGGCGGCCGCTTGCGCCCAGCTCAGGTTCAGTTCGCTCAAAAAGGCTTCGGCTGCCGGGCGCTTGTCTTCGGTGCCAAAGCGGGCGTGGGTGATGCCCAGCGCCTTCAGGCGCAAGCGCAGCGGGGCCGAGT
>JBIKRC010000352.1:0-2768 GCA_044349375.1 Limnohabitans sp. | reverse complement strand
GTTGCACCGACAGGCCCACACGGGCAATGCCCGCACGCTGCAGGCTGTCCATGACTTTGACCACGACTTCATACTTGACGCTGCGGTCCGCGCTGATGACCACAGCGGTGTTGGTGCCGTCGCCCACCAAGCGTTTGACACTGGCGGCGACGCTGCCCAAAGTGGCGCTGTCGGTCTTGCCGTTGCTGACCAGTTCCAGTCGCTCGTCTTTTTGGATCACCACCTGAACCACTTGGTCAGGCTGTTTGGCGGCTTTGCCCACACTGGGCAAATCGACCATGCTGGGGGTGATCATGGGGGCGGTGACCATGAAGATGATCAACAGCACCAGCATCACATCGATGAAGGGAACCATGTTGATCTCGGAGATGGTGCGGCGACCTCGGCTTCGGGAAGAGGGGGATGGCATGGCGCACTCCGATCAATGGCCAGAGGCCGAGCCGCTGCTGCCGGTCGAGCCCAGGCTGCGCTGCAGGATGTTGGAGAACTCTTCAATGAAGGTTTCGAGCTTGATGGCGATGCGGTCGACATCATGAGAAAACCGGTTGTAGGCCAGCACGGCGGGGATGGCGGCAAACAAGCCGATGGCGGTGGCCACCAGGGCTTCAGCAATGCCGGGGGCCACAACGGCCAAAGTGACCTGCTGCAAACTGGCCAAGCCGGTGAAGGCGTGCATGATGCCCCACACCGTGCCAAACAAGCCCACATAGGGCGAGATGGAGCCCACCGAAGCGAGGAAGGCCAGTTGCGATTCGGCCATGTCCATCTCGCGCTGGAAGCTGGCGCGCATGGCGCGGCGTGCGCCGTCAAGCAAGGTGCCTGCGTCGGTGATGCGGCGCTCGCGCAGTTTTTGGTATTCGCGCATGCCGCTGGCAAAAATGCGCTCCATGGGGCCGGACATTTTGGCGTTCTGACTGGCCGAATTGAACAGCTCATTCAGGCTGGTGCCGGACCAAAAGACGCGCTCGAACTCGTCGTTCAGGTTTTTGATGCGTTTGATGGCCCCGAGCTTGCGTACGATGGCGGCCCAACTGGCCACCGAGATGCCGAGCAAAATCAGCACCACCAACTGGACCACAAAACTGGCGTGCAGCAGCAGCGAGACGATGGACATGTCTTGGTTCATTTCAGGGCTTCCAGAACAGGGGCCGGGATGCGGCCGGGTTTCAAGGTGGTGCTGTCGACCCAGCCCAGGCGGATGCTGCCTTCGGCCAGCAGTCGGTCGGCTTGGTTCGGTGTGCGCAGGTAGGCGCGCTGGGCAATGCTTAGGCTGGCTTTGCCGCCATTTTGCAACTCGGCCGTGACGACCAGTGTGTCGTCCAGCCGGGCTGGTGAATGGTATTTGACGCTGGTTTCGCTGACGACAAACATGCCGCCCGATTCGTCGCGCAGCACCTGCTGGCCAAAGCCTAAGGCGCGCAGCCATTCGGTGCGGGCGCGCTCAAAAAACTTGAGGTAGTTGGCGTAAAACACAATGCCACCGGCGTCGGTGTCTTCCCAATAAATGCGGATCGGGTGCTCGAAAACGCTATGGCTCATGCTGGCGCTGGGCATGTTCATGGTTGCAACCAGGCTTTCAGGCGGGCGATGGCGGTTTGCAGCTCAGCCATGGAGTTGGCTGTAGAAAAGCGCACAAAGCGGGCGGTCTGGTCGGTGCCAAAGTCGCGCCCGGGCGTGATGGCCACATGGGCGTGTTCCAACGCGGCAAAGGCAAAGTCCCAGCTGTCTTTGAGGCCCAGCTTTTGGCAGGCGGCCGTGCAGTCGGCCCAGGCGTAAAACGCGCCGTCGGGGGCCACGGGCACGGTCAGGCCCAGTTCGTTCAATGCCGGGATGAAGTAATCGCGCCGGGCTTTGAATTCGGCCCGGCGGCGCTCGTATTCGGCCATGCTCTCGGGCTCAAAGCAGGCCAAAGCGGCTTGTTGCGCCAAGGTGCTGGCACAGATGAACAGGTTTTGCGCCAGGCGCTCCAGCACAGGTGTGAGCGTTTCGGGCACCACCAGCCAGCCCAGGCGCCAGCCGGTCATGTTGAAGTATTTGCTGAAGCTGTTGATGCTGATGACATCGTCGCCCAAGGCCAGCGCACTTTGGCCAAACTGCGCGTCGTGGCTCAAGCCCAGGTAAATCTCGTCGATTAGGGTGATGCCGCCATGGCTGCGCACAACGTCGACAATGCGGGCCAGCTCGGCCGGGTTGATGGAGGTCCCCGTGGGGTTGGAGGGCGAGGCCAACAAAACACCACGGGTTTGCGGCCCCCAAGCGGCAGCCACTTTGGCAGCGCTCAATTGAAAGCGTTCTTCTGCGGTGGTGGGCACCAACACGGCGGTGCCTTCGGCTGCGCTCACAAAGTGCCGGTTGCAGGGGTAGCTGGGGTCGGGCATCAGGATTTCATCGCCCCGGTCAATCAGCGCCAGACACGCCAGTTGCAGCGCCGCCGAAGCGCCCGCCGTGACCACGATGCGGCTGGCGGGCACCTGCACGCAAAAGCGTTGCGCATACCAGACGCTGATGGCTTGCCGCAGGGCGTCCAGGCCCAGCGCGGGTGTGTACTGAGTCTGGCCCGATTCGATCACCGCCAACGCGGCTTGCTGCACGCGGGATGGGGCGGTGAAGTCGGGCTCGCCAATGTTCAGGAACACCACGGGCCGGTCGGTGTGCGCGACCTGGCGGGCTTTTTGCGAGGCGGCTTTGGCCACTTCCATCACCCAAAAAGGTTCGATTCGCTCGGCTCGCTCAGAGATGCGCATGGTGTCTGGTGTATGGGTTTTATT
>JBIKRC010000392.1:0-10595 GCA_044349375.1 Limnohabitans sp. | reverse complement strand
ATCACCCATCTTTGCACAAAGTGCCACGCTGAGGGTGGTGGTGGGCTTACCACCCGGCGGCAGCGGCGACCTGATCGCCCGCATCATCGCTGAAGAATTCACCAAGGCCACCGGGCAAGCCGCTGTAGTTGAAAACAAACCCGGTGCGGGCACCAACATCGCCTCAGACTTCGTCTCGCGCGCTGCGCCCGATGGCAACACCATCTTGATTTCGGGCAACACCGGCCACGGCATCAACCCTTGGCTCTATAAAAAACTCAATTGGGATCCGATCAAGGACTTCACCCCCATTACCAAAGTCTCGACCATGCCGATGGTGATCGCGGTAACCCCAAGCCGACAAATCCGCACCCTCAATGAGCTGATCACCAAGATCAAGAGCGAACCGGGAAAATGGTCTTTTGCATCGCCCGGCATCGGCACGCCGCAGCATCTGGCCGGTGTACAACTGGGCAGGACCATGGGCATGGACCTGGAGCACATTCCCTACCAGGGCGGCGCGCCAGCATTGGCAGGCGTGCTATCGGGCGATGTGCCAGTGCTCATCGGCAGCAGTCCTGTGGTGCTTCCACAGGTCCGGGCCGGTAAGCTGGTGCCGCTGAGCCTGATCTCGCGCCAGCCGTCCAATCTCATTCCCGGTGTACCGGGCTTGGCCGCTGCCGGCATTCAAGACATCGACTTGGACGGCTACTGGGGCGTCTGGGGCCCGGGCAATATGCGGCCCGAGGTGGTTCGGCGCCTGTTTGATGTGATCACCAAGATCCTGGTGATGCCGCATGTGGTGGAGCGTTTTGCGCGTGATGCGATGCTGGTGGAGGTCTCCAACTCGCCGGAAGAGTTCAACGCCTTCTACCGCAAAGACCTGGCCATGTGGGGCCCGGTGGTCAAGGCCTCGGGTGCGGTCAACAATTAAAGATCCGCATTAAAGGCCATGCCACAACCGATGAAGGGACGACGGGACCCCCGCGGCATCGGCGCGCTCGGCGATGTGCGCGTGCTCGACCTGTCGCGGGTGCGCTCGGGGCCGACCTGCGTTAAGCAGTTGGCCGATTTTGGTGCCGACGTCATCAAGATCGAAACCCCACTCGGCGATGGCGACGGTGCTGTGCGCGAAGGGCCAGATTTTCAGAACCTGCACCGCAACAAACGCTCGCTCACCCTCAACCTCAAGACGCCCAAGGGCCGCGAAATTTTCCTGCACCTGGTTGCGGGCGCTGACGTGGTGGTCGAGAACTACCGCCCCGACGTCAAGCACAGGCTGGGGCTGGACTATGAGTCACTGCGGGCCGTCAACCCGCGCATCATTCTTGCCAGCATCTCAGGCTTTGGGCAGGACGGGCCCTATGCCGAGCGACCCGGCTTTGACCAGATTGCCCAGGGCATGAGCGGACTGATGTCAGTGACTGGCTTTGCCGACCAGCCTCCGCTGCGTAGCGGCGCGGCAATTGCCGACGTGACTGCCGGACTGCACGCTGCACTGGGGGTGCTCACCGCCCTTTACGAACGAGAGCACTCGGGCCAAGGGCAATGGGTGCACAGCTCGCTGCTGATGTCAGGCATTGCGCTGCTCGATTTCCAGGCCGCGCGCTACCTGATGAAGGGCGAAGTGCCGCAGCGCAGCGGCAACGACCATCCCACCAGCATGCCGACTTCGGCCTATGCCACGGCTGATGGCCACATCAACATTGGCGCCTATGGGCAACCTTTCTGGATGCGCCTGTGCGAAACCTTGGAGCGGGCCGACCTGCTGCAAGACCCGCGCTTTAGCACCGACCCGCTGCGCGTGCGCCACAGAGCCGAGCTCAACACCGAACTGGCTCGCAGCTTCAGCCAGAACAGCAGCGCACACTGGATTTCACTGCTCAACTTGAACGGCGTGCCCTGCGGCCCCATCTATGCCATGGACCAAGTGTTTGCTGACCCGCAGGTGCAGCACCTGGGCGCGGCGCAGACCTTGCAGCATCCTCAGCTCGGGCCAATTCAGGTGATCAACCAGGCCGCCACACTGACGCGCACACCAGCCCAGCTGCTCAGCGCTACGCCCGCCCTGGGCGAGCAGAGCGGCGAGGTATTGATGCAAGCGGGCTACAGCGCGGCAGAGATCGAACAATTTCGGCGCGAGGGCGTGATTTAGAGCCCCCTGTCTGCAAGGCCATCGCTCCTGCGACCGTCGCCTCGCAGCGTCCAACTCAGGCACCCGAAAGCGTGGTGGCGTTGTTAAGGGACCATCGCTGAAGTCCTTCATCACGCACAGTGCCGATATCCGGCAAATACTGGAGCACATCGGGGTGTAAACAGAGCCGTCGCGCATCACACCGGCACGCGGTCCGCCGCTGTGGGGTAGCGCCGATGCGCAAGCCGGTTGAGCCAGCCATAGACTGGGATCAAGACTGCCAAACTGCATCGGACTTATAGGTCGATCAGAGCGTCTGCTGGCAAGGGGTGGCGACGGCGGTTTTGCCAATGCTGCGAGGTAAGGGATATTGAACCGAACCGCCAAGTCATTTGATCGGCGAGAAAGAGGCCGGCTTGACCAGGCGATTCTCCTGCGCCACCAGCATGGGATAGACTTTTTTGGCAAACGTCATAAAGGCCGGATCGGCGAAAAGCCGCTCGCGACGCCTCTCTCTGTCCTCAACGCTGTCGTAGCCCCAAATATGAATCACCTGATTCAGGAAGCCCACGTCGCTGATGAAATAACCAACGAGATGACCGAGATGGCCAATCTGGATTTGAAGCGCTTCACGCTCGTACATCTCGAGAAATTCTGGTACCAAACCTGGTTTGAATGTGTAAATGCGATGGTCGAGGATCATGAAATCCGCCTTTTAGAATTCGTTATACAAAACAATCTTGCCTGCAGTTTTGCGCGACAAAAGGGTGTCCATTGCCAGCACAGCGTCCTTCATAGGAAACCGCTGGGAAATGATGGCGGGGATTTTGCCCTCCACGGCCAGCCCGAGGAGGTCCTTGTTAAGTTGCTTGATACCCTTGAGGTCACGCGTCATCCAGCCACCCAGGAAGACGCCCAATATCGAAGCGTTCTTGAGCAGGATCAGGTTTGTCTTGGCCTCTGCGATGCGGCCGCTGGTGAATCCCATGACGATGACGCGACCCATAAAGTTGAGGCAGCGCATGCACTCATCAAAAACATCACCGCCCACGACATCAAGGATCACATCGGCGCCCTTGCCATCGGTCAGCGCCTTGACCTGTTCACGCAGGGGCGGTCCCGAGGTATATGACACCACCTCGTCCGCGCCTGCCTGCCTGACGATGTCTTCTTTGTCAGCCGTTCCGATTGCGGCAATGACGCGAGCGCCGAGAACTTTGCCAAGCCGAACCGCAGCCAGACCGACGCCACCGGATGCACCGGTAACCAGCAGGTTTTCACCAGGCTGAAGCTTTGCACGGTAGACCATTCCCAGATAAGCAGGGTTGTAAGAAAGCCGATAGGTGGCTGCTTGCTCATAACTCATCGCATCGGGCAGAACGACGATAGACGCTTCGTCCGTGATGATCTGTTCTGCAAATGCACCGTAATAATTGAGAAAAGAAACACGGTCCCCAACTTTTATCTCCGATACGCCAGAGCCCACCTCGATGACCTCTCCGGCACCGCAGGCTCCAGGGATGTAGGGCAATGGCGGCTTCAACTGATACAAGCCGCGAATCATCAGGGTATCCATGAATCCTATTGAGGAAAAATGGATACGCACCCTGACCTTGCCGGCTTCTATGGGCGGCTCTGGGATTTCTGTCCAGCTGATATTTTCAAGCGAACCGAATTCTTTGCAAACAAATGCTTTCATGGGATTCCAGCCTTGGCTTAGTGGTTGTAGAAAGGCAGTTGGCTAAACCTGATGGTGGATTTGGCGTAACCGTCGGCGACGATGTCAAACCCCCCGCAGCGAAGAAACCAGTCGATCCTGTGATTTCGGTATTGGCGCGGCCACAGACCGGAGTAGACCCTCGCGACTGACTCCTTGAATGTTCCGACCTCAGCTTTCGAGTCTTCTATGCAGCGCTGGAAAGACGGCTGCGCCTTGGCCTTCTTGAACCATTGGTCAAGTGCGCTCCCTTCAGCAGGCCCGAGTTTGTAAAGCGCCAAGGTGGACATGTACGGCAACACCGCAATGTCGCCCATGCCGAAGGCATCGCCGTTAAAAAACGCTCGAGTGCCCAGTTGAGACTCAAGCCAGCCCAGCAAATGCTTGATGTCGGCTTTCGCCTTCCCCAGCATGGACGCCGCCACTTCGCCGTCAGCGCGCTTGAATGCGATAAATTCGGTCATGCCGAAGATGATCGCTTCAAGTTGTGAGTCACAAATTGACTGAAGCAAGCGAACCCTGGCCCTGTCAACTGGTTTGCGCGGCATCAAAGCGATTTGCGGATATTGCTCCTCGAGATATTCGGTGATGATGGTCGATTCGAACAGGGAAACGTCGCCGTCGACCAGCGCAGGAACCTCTCTCAAGGGGCTGACGTCCAGAAAGTCTTTTTCAGGGGAAGCGAGGTCTGGTGTGACCCGTTTAAAAGCAATTCCCTTCTCATGGAGCACCATTTTTACTTTCTGTGCGAATGGTGACATCGCGTTGTCGTACAAGGTAATCATGTCAATTTTTCCTTATCTAACGAGGGTTTGAAGAATCACCGCAAAAGCGAGCTTCAACGGTTAGACAGTTAATGAAGGAATCACAAAACGCCATTTCTCGAATCGCAGGAGAAACCATCCGAGCGTTCCCTGAATGATTCGCTTTTTGACCAGCGACAAGTTGCTCTTGGAAAACACTGATGCAAATCGGACGGCGTTCTTGACCCACCCTTTGTCGCGAAACTTTGTGAAAGCCAACTGGCATTTGAGAACTCTGAAGAGATGATCCACCTTGGCTCTGACACTGGACGCGTTTGCAAGCGCTCTTTGTGACAAGCTCAAATCGGGTCGTGGCAAGGCTGATTTGTTTCATTTCCGCTTAACTCTTTGGCATCGCATTCGATGGCAATGTTTTTTATAGTGCCCCTATGTTCTCGTGTCCACGACCCATTCGGCCTTCAACTTCTTGGAAAACAATTTCGTCTCAATGGCCTCCGTGCTCTCAATATGAACAGCGTCGGGCGACAGCTCGAGTTCACGCCGAACAGTCCGGGTCACGCTGTCGATAAGCGACTGATGTGATTCGTTGTTTCTGGCTGCAACGAAAATCTCGAGAAAATCCTTTGAATAAGGATCTGCCGGGTCGGCCTTTCGGATGATGATCTGAAAAGTCTTGACGCCTTCACTGCCACGCACAGCATCAATCAGATAAACCAAGTCGATCCGCGTGCCACGAATTTTGGTGGAATCTTTTTCTGCGCGCCAAATCGGCGTGCCCAGCCGCGGGATGACATTGCCGCAGGATTTGCAGGTCCCAGTCAACATCCCACCGGACACATAGTCGCCGGTCCAGTACCGCAAAATGGCCGTGCCATGCCAATTGATATGGCTCCATACGAAAACACCCGGTTGTCCCGGGGCTACCGGCTCGAGGGTGACCGGATCGAGTATCTCCGTAAAGAAGTAGGCAGGATCAAGGTGGAGCTTTGAGCCCTCGTCGCATTCGTAGAAACCGCCGGTGCGTAATTCGGTCGAACTCATGCCTTCCATCACGACGACCGACTGGCTACCCAGCTGAAAGAACAGCTCTTTTAAAAGCGAGCGGTAAGCCTCTGTGACCGGCTCCCCTCCGCAGTAAGCCACCCGAAACGTCGTGATGCCGCTTATCTGGCCCGCTTCTTTCATGCTGATCGCCAGGCGAAGCCAGTGCAACATGTATGAGGGCAGACCGACCATCACCGTGAACTGGTCTTCGGCCGCGATCAGAACCTGCCGTTCGGTCGGTGTTACTTTGCCTCCAAAAGTATTGAAGTTGGGCTGACCCTCCATCATCGGGATCATCATCGTGGCGTAGATGCCTAAGTGAGGGGCCGCGGGAAAGAGGTTCAGCCACTTGTCGTCGGCACGGGTGTGTTTGGACAAGGCATACCACCAAGCGCCCGACCGCGCGAACCTGGTTTGCAGATCAGTTTGCGTGTAACCCGTGACAATGGCCTTGCCAGTGGTACCGCCAGACATCTGAAAATGTATCGGTCGCCAGTCCAACATAAACTGCTCGTGGATTCTTTCTTCTTCTGGCCGCAACTGAAACACATCGCGGTACTGAGGAACCGCGTCCGCTTTGTATCGCGCCATCGATGCCGAGTCGATTTCCTCCGCATCCCGGTCAGTGATCTCACCGGGATAACGGGGAGACAAATTGAAATCCTGCTGGTTGACGACGATGGTTTCTTTCCGCGTCAGTGGAATCTTTCGAAAGTCTTCATAGGTTTCGATGTCCTCCACCCTGATACCCAAGTCCCGAAATTGCTTTCGGTAAAACGGGTGATACCGGCCGATTTCATTTCGCAGGTACGCCTTCAGGCGACCAAAAGAACGATCAAGCTGCTCCTGTGGACTGATGCCGTGAAACGGAATTTCGTCCTTGAGTATGTCGAGTCTGCGTGAGCTCATGGGAATTCCTCTGCTTCAGAACGTGCAGCCACCATCTTTAGCTGGACGGAACGCATCTTCACCCGACACTTCCTTCACCACGTTGTAGTAGTCCCAAGGCTCTTTGGACTGGGATGGCTGCTTGACTTCGAACAGGTACATGTTGTGAACTTTTCGGCCGTCCGAGCGGACAACGCCTTTGCCAAACAGGTTGTCGTCGCTGGGGATGCGCTTCATGGCGTCAACCACCTGGCGGCCAGCATCGGTTTTTGCGGCCTCCACGCCTTTGGCATAGTGAAGCAGCGATGAATAGACGCCGGCTTGAATCATGTCGGGGTGGATGCCCTTATTGCGCGCAGCCAGTGCTTTGGAAAATGTGCGTGTGTCGTTGTTTTTATTCCAGTAAAACGCGCCTGTGAAAAGCAGCCCCTGGGCGACGGGCAGACCGAGCGCGTGAATATCAGGAATGGTGATGAGCAGGCCCGCCATCTTTTGCCCGCCTTTGACCAAACCGAACTCGGCCGCTTGCTTGAGCGAGTTCGTGGTGTCGCCACCTGCGTTCGCGAAGCCCACGACCTGAGCCTTTGATGCCTGCGCCTGCAATAGGAAGGAGCTGAAATCAAGCGTATTGAGCGGGTGTTTGACAGCGCCAACAATCTTTCCGCCGCGCGCCTCAACGACCTTGGAGACATCAGACTGAAGCGCCTGACCAAAAGCATAGTCGGCCGTAACGAAGAACCAGTTTTTGCCGCCGCCGTCGACAACAGCCCGGCCGGTTACGTTGGCGAGCGCATATGTGTCGTAGGTCCAGTGAACAAGCGTCGGCGAGCATTGCGCGCCGGTCAGAACGGAGCTTGCGGCCCCGGAGATGATCAACGCCTTGCCGCGCTCCTTTGCAATTTGGTTAACGGCCAGGGCTACCGCAGAGTTAGGGACATCCATGATGAGGTCAACGCCATCGACCTCATACCAGCGGCGGGCAATGTTGGCACCGATGTCGGCCTTGTTCTGGTGGTCTGCAAAAACAAGCTCTACCGGCTGTCCAGCAATCTTGTAGTTCAGCTTTTCAAGCGCCATTTTTGCCGCCTCAACCGAACCGGGCCCAGATACATCGGAGTACAGGCTGGACATGTCCGTCAGAATACCAATCTTGATTTTGTTGTCACTGAATTGCGCATGGGCGGTCGTGATGCCCATTGATGCGACGAGGATTGAAAGTGCTGCGATTTTTCTTGACATGGATGTCTCCTTTTGGTTTTGATGAATGAAGCCTTTGGTACAGGCAAATGACGGGTCTGGATGTCGTATGTTTGGCTTGTTAAGTTCTGGGTTGGCGTAAGCCTTGCAGGCAGTCAATACTTCTCGACAATAAAGCTAACCACCGTGAAACACGAGCCGCCGATGTTGAGCGTTTGGATGCGCTTTGCGTTCTCGATCTGGTACGATAAAACCAACCCTGTCACCTGTTTGGTCGCGTCCAGCAGCATGCGCGCGCCTGTTGCGCCGACCGGCTTTTAGATGCACGGCGGCGAATCTTTCGGGTGTCAGCAGCAGCGCGCATGCACCGTCGCTAATCTGGCTGCAGTCCTGGCGCCGCGTCCCCGGCTCGATGATCGGGTTGACCTCGTCGCTGTCTGTGAAACTCAGGGGGTCGAAATTCCACTTCCGTGGTTGCGCGTTTGGATTAGATTTGGCGTACCCGTAGTTAAGCACTGCGAAAGCATGGCCCACATGAATACTCTGAACTTGCGATGCGTCGACACCACTGCACTTCATCGCGCCGTAGGTGACTTCACGAATCATGTCGAAAATATCTTCGCCGTTGCGGGACCACACATTTGAAAATTCGGTTTGGAAACCACCAAAAATACAGACTGGCTTATCCATCTACAACATCCTTTTTATCTGGCTCAAACGAAATTCATTTGGACGCTTGCTCAAGCGCCATAGCAGCCTGCACAATTATTCGAGCCGGGCACCAGCGATTCACCTCATCGGGACCATTAAAAATTTTGAAGGCGAGCATCTCGGTGAATATTTCCATAACGTAATGCTTCGCGGTAACGCCCTGGTCTCAAAGTAATGGTGCGCAGCGAGCCGCAACGCACCATTTGGCATCGGCGCACACGACCTTGGTGCGACTCGAATCGAAGCTACAGCGGTTGAACAAAATTAGGAATCTTCTCTTTCCGAGCCAACAACTCGGAAGTTAAAGAAACCCATGTTCATTCGGCTAAGAAGCTTAACTTTGTGATTAAGCTTATTTTGAACTTAACAAATTCTACAATTTTGTAGTTCTGTCTGTACATGAGTGCTAACCCTTGGATGAGTCAAGGCTAAAGCTCGATAAAACTTTAGGTCGTCAGAGATCAATGAATCAACACATTCCGCACAACAAAATGTCGCTGCCTGACGGCAAAAAAGCCACTGATTGCCTGGCGCTCAGAGCCTTCGAAATTGTTTTTTCGGAATCGTGAATGGCCTTGAGTCGCGCCACTTTGGGTTCTGTTGCGGGCCAGCGGCTGGTTGAAGTGGATCTGGACTGCATCCTCGTCAAAACTCGTGACACGGGCGTGGTGCGTGCCAAAGCGGTGTATCTGGCGCTGGGCATCCACATGGCTGGCGAGTAGGAACTCCTGGGGCCATGGATCGCCCAAACCGAAGGGGCCAAGTTCTGGCTGCAGGTAGTCACAGAGCTCAAGAACTGGGGCGTGGCCGACATCATCATCGCCTGCGTGGATGGCTTGAAGGGCTTTCGCTGGGCGATAAAGGCTGTGTATCCGCAAACGGCTGTGCAGCTGCTTCTGGTGCACATGGTGCGCCACAGCCTGAACTATGCGAGCTGGAAGATGCGCCAAGTGGTGGCCGCAGACCTGAAGACCCTCTACCGCGCCGCAACCGCGGATGAGACCGTGCTGCGGCTGCAGAAATTCGAAGAAAAATGGGGCGCTGACTACCCGACCATTGTGAAATCGAGGTGCAACAACCGGAGGCGGATCGTGCCGCTCTTTGAATATCCGCTGGAGATTAGCCGGCGGATCCGGCCGCTGTATCAACGAGCACACCCTTCTGGTCATAACCTGAGGGAATAGCATTGCCCTTGCAATTTCAATTCATTTGAGCGACTCCTGCCCTTATATTGATGGGCTGGCTGCTTTCGCAGCACCACAAGGAGTTATAGGTCATGGCCATTGAAACCCAACAGGCCCCCGCCACAGCGGCTTCCTCGGCACTGGAAATTCGCCGCGTTGGCGTTTTTCTGGGCGCCCGCATCACCGGCATCGACCTCAGCCAGGCGCTGGACGAAACCACGGTCAAGGCCCTCAAACTGGCCCACGCCCAACATGGCGTGTTGGTCTTTCCGGATCAGGTGATTTCCTCGGAAGACCTGCGCCGCTTTGGCCGCTGTTTCGGCACCCTGAGCGTTCACCCCTTTTCCACCAGCAGCACCGATGCCCCCGAGTTGATCGTCTACGACAACAAGGAGGGCAATCCCCCCGCCCCCACAGACATCTGGCACACCGACGAAACCTTTCGGGAGGCGCCGCCCATGGGCACTGCGTTGTGCTCAAAAATCATTCCCGAACACGGCGGCAACACCGCATTTGCCAGCATGTCAGCGGTGTACGAAGGCTTGTCCGACCGCTGGCAGCGCTTTTTGACGGGTCTGGAAGCCGTACATGACTTCAAGCCTTTTCGCAGCCTTTTCCCCACCGATGCCGATGGCATCGAGAAGTTGCGACGCTTTGAAGACCGCTATCCTGCTGTGACCCATCCGGTGGTGTCGGTGCACCCCATCACGGGCAAAAAGGTCATTTTTGTTAACCCCCAGTTCACGTTGCACATCAAGGGCATGGCCGAAGACGAGAGCCGCATGATCCTGGACATGCTCTACCGCAAGACCCTGATTCATGAATACCAGTACCGGCACTGCTGGGAACCGAACATGGTGGTGTTTTGGGACAACCGCCATGTGCAACACTCCGCCTTGCACGATTACTACCCGCAGCGTCGCCTGATGGAACGCGTGACCATCGCCGGCACCCGCCCTGTGGCTGCCGACCCGGCC
>JBIKRC010000350.1:0-2780 GCA_044349375.1 Limnohabitans sp. | reverse complement strand
GGCCGTCAGATTGGGTTTGACGCGGTGCAGTCTGCCGCCTCAGACCCGGTTAACACCATCGCCTCGGTCAAGCGCTTCATGGGTCGTGGCCTGCAAGACATTGCCGACCGCAGCAAACTACCTTACGAGTTCACCGCCAGCGATCAGGGCATGCTCAGCATCCAGACCGTGCAAGGCCCCAAGTCGCCCGTCGAAGTCAGCGCCGAAATCTTGGCCACCCTGCGTTACCGCGCCGAAGACACCTTCAACGACGACCTGTACGGCGCCGTCATCACCGTGCCCGCTTACTTTGACGACGCCCAGCGCCAAGCCACCAAAGACGCCGCGCAATTGGCGGGCCTGAATGTGCTGCGCCTGATCAACGAACCCACAGCAGCGGCCATTGCCTATGGCCTCGACAATGCGAGCGAAGGCGTTTACGCCGTGTTCGACTTGGGCGGTGGCACCTTTGACATCTCGGTCCTGCGCCTGACTCAAGGCGTGTTCGAGGTCTTGTCTACCGGTGGCGACTCTGCCTTGGGCGGCGACGATTACGACCAGACCTTGGCCGATGCCGCCATGGCCCGCCAGCCCAGCCTGCAAGCGGTCACGGCGGAAGACAAAACCGTGCTTAAGGCCTCTGCCCGCGCCGCCAAAGAAGCACTCACCACCGCGGATGTGGTCACGCTGAATGCCGCCTTGTCTACCGGCAGTTTGTCAGCGGCCATCAGCCGCGCAGATTTTGAGCAAGCCACCCAAGCCCTGACAGCACGTTGCATCACCGCCGTGCGCAAAGCACTGCGCGATGCGCAGCTGGCCAAGGACGATGTGCAAGGCGTGGTCATGGTGGGCGGCTCCACCCGCATGCCGCAAATCCAGCAGGCCGTGGCCGAGTTTTTTGGCCAAGCCCCGCTCAACAACCTCAACCCCGACGAAGTCGTCGCTTTGGGCGCATCCATCCAGGCCAACCAGCTGGCGGGCAACAACGCCGCTGGCGAATTGCTGTTGCTCGATGTGATCCCGTTGTCTCTGGGCATCGAGACCATGGGCAGTTTGGTCGAGCGCATCATCCCTCGCAACCAGACCATCCCCACCGCCATGGCGCAAGACTTCACCACTTATCAGGACGGCCAAACTGCGCTGGCGCTGCATGTGGTGCAGGGCGAACGCGATCTGGTGCAAGACTGCCGCAGCTTGGCCCGCTTTGAGCTGCGCGGCATCCCGCCCATGGCCGCAGGCGCGGCCCGCATCCGCGTGACCTTCACGGTCGATGCCGATGGCCTGCTGAGCGTGGGGGCCAAAGAACAAATCAGCGGTGTAGAAGCCCGCATTGACGTCAAGCCTTCGTATGGCCTGAGCGACGATCAGATCGCTACCATGCTGCAAGAGAGCTTCACGACCGCGCAAGCCGACATGAAGGCTCGCGCCTTGGTCGAGGCCCGCGTGGACGCCGACCGCATGCTGCTGGCCACGCGCAGCGCCTTGGCCGCCGACGGTCAATTGCTGAACGCTGCTGAGCGCGCCCACATCGACGCCCTGATGGCCACCTTGCAAGCGGCCATCCCAACCGAACAAGACGCCAAGGCGTTGGAAGACTGCACCCAAGCGCTGGCCAAGGGCACCGAAGCCTTTGCGGCCGAGCGCATGAACCACAGCATCCAAAAGGCGCTGTCTGGTCAAAACATCCAGTCCTTGTAAAGTTTGCCCTGTACCGAATTCAAAGACACTTATGCCCGTCATCAAAATCCTGCCCCACGCCGAATACTGCCCCAACGGTGCAGAAATCAACGCGCCTGCGGGCACCAGCATCTGCGAAGCCCTGCTCGACAACCACATCAACATCGAACACGCCTGCGACATGAGCGCGGCCTGCACCACCTGCCACGTGGTGGTGCGCGAAGGCTTTAAAAGCCTGGGTGAGATGGAAGAAACCGAAGAAGACCTGCTCGACCGCGCCTGGGGCCTGGAGCCCAACTCGCGCCTGAGCTGCCAGGCCTTTGTAGCCAAGAGTGATCTGGTCATCGAGATCCCTCGCTACACCATCAACCACGCCAAAGAGCTGCACTGAGCGAAGGCGAATCATGCGTCAAATCGTTCTGGATACCGAAACCACGGGCCTGTCGGCCGAAGGTGGCGATCGCATCATCGAGCTGGGCTGTGTGGAGCTGTATGCCCGCAAACTCACGGGCAACAACCTGCATTTCTATTTCAACCCCGAGCGCGACAGCCATGAAGACGCGCTCAAAGTGCACGGCATCAGCAACGAATTTTTGCGTGACAAACCCAAATTCTCCGAATTGTCTGAAGAAATTCTCGACTATCTGAGCGACGCCGAGATCATCATCCACAACGCTGCTTTTGATGTCAGCTTCTTGAATAAAGAGCTGGAGCGCGTGGGCAAAAAGCCCTTCAAAACCTACGTCAGCGGCGTGATTGACACTTTGGCCATGGCCAAAGAAATGTTCCCCGGCAAACGCAACAGCCTCGACTCGCTGTGCGACCGCCTCGAGGTCGACAACTCTGGGCGCACCCTGCACGGCGCTTTGCTCGACGCCGAATTGTTGGCCGATGTCTACATCAACATGACACGCGGCCAAGAGGCGCTGCTGATCGATGCGGGCGACGCACCCACAGACACCCAGTCGGTCAAGGTGCAACTGGACCTGAGCACCTATGCTTTGCCGGTACTTCCCGCCAATGCCCAAGAGTTGGCCGCGCACGATGACGTGCTGACCCAACTCGACAAATCAAGTGGCGGCAAAACCGTTTGGCGACTGGCTCAGTCGGTGTGAGCCCCATTG
>JBIKRC010000042.1:0-10638 GCA_044349375.1 Limnohabitans sp. | reverse complement strand
CTGCACCTGGGTGTGGTGGAAGACTTTCCGTTCATCGAAGCGCCGTCCAAGCGGGCGATCACCGACGGTTACCAACTGCTGGCCGAGTTGGGCGCGGTGGACGACGACAACGAGCTGACGCCCATTGGCAAAGAGCTGGCCCGCCTGCCGCTGGACCCCCGCGTGGGCCGCATGATTTTGGAAGCCCGTGGCCGCGAAGCGCTGGACGAAGTGCTGGTGATCGCCAGCGCCATGAGCGTGCAAGACGTGCGCGACCGCCCCATGGACGCGCAAGCTCAGGCCGACCAGCAACACGCCAAGTTCGACGACGACAAAAGCGAATTCACTGGGTATCTGAAGCTGTGGAAGTGGATTCATGACGCCCGAGGCGGCCCATCTAAGTTAATTGGGGTCAGATCCCAATTAAATCCAGCTGTTTCTGCGGGTCAAAACAATCGGGATCTGACCCCAATTAAAGGGCGGCAGGTGGCGGCGCAAGAAGCGCCGCAGCACAAGCTGAGCAACCGCCAGTACGAGCAACTGCTGCGTCAGAACTTCATCAACATCCGCCGCGTGCGCGAGTGGCGCGACACTCACTCCCAGCTGCTCACGGTGGTGGCCGAGCACAAGTGGCGCATCAACACGCAGCCCGCCAGTTACGAGCAATTGCACTTGTCCATGCTGGCCGGCCTTTTGGGCAACGTGGGCTACAAGCTCGAAGACGAAGAAGCCTATCTGGGTGCACGCGGCATCAAGTTCCACAAACACCCCGGCGCGCACCTCAGCAAAAAGCCGGGCCGCTGGATCGTGGTGGCCGAACTGGTGGAGACCACGCGCCTGTTTGGCCGGGGCATTGCCGCCATCGAGCCGCAGTGGCTGGAGCAGGTCGGCGCGCACTTGCTCAAGAAGCAACTGCTTGACCCACATTGGGAAAAGAAATCCGCCGAAGTGGTCGCGCTGGAGCGGGCCACGCTCTATGGCCTGGTGGTCTACAGCGGCCGCCGCACGCCCTACAGCCGGGTGGACCTGCACGGCGCACGCGAAATTTTCATCCGTGAAGCGCTGGTCGGCGACCAGTGGGAAACCAAGCTGCCATTCTTGGCTGCCAATCACAAGATGATCGCCAAGGTCGAAGAGCTTGAACACAAGTCGCGCCGCCAAGACGTGCTGGTGGACGACGAACTGATCTACGCTTTTTACGACCAGCAACTGCCCGCCGACGTGTGCAGCGGCCGCCTGCTGGAGAACTGGTACCGCACTGAAAGCGCCAAGCAGCCGCGTCTGTTGATGCTGAGCCGCGAAGAGCTGATGCGCCATGAAGCGGCGGGCATCACCACGCAGGCCTTCCCCAAACACATCCGCTTGGGCGGCACCGATTGCCAGGCCACCTATTTGCACGAACCGGGTGACGCCCGTGATGGCGTGACTGTCACGGTGCCTTTGTTTGTGCTGAACCAAGTGAGCGAAGACCGTTGCGAATGGCTGGTGCCCGGTTTGCTCAAAGACAAAATCCAGGCCCTGCTCAAAAGCCTGCCGCAGCGCCCGCGCAGCCGCTTTGTGCCGCTGCCTGAATCGGCCACGCGCCTGGCCGCCGAGCTGTCTGCGCCCGAGCTGTTTGGCAGCGGGTCGCTCACCGACGTGCTGCTCAAAAAAGCCCGCAACGAAACCAGCCTGGACATCAAGCGCACCGACTTCAAACACGAGATGCTCAGCCCGCACTTGTTCATGAACCTGTGCGTGGTGGACGAGCACGGCCGCCAGATGGGCATGGGTCGCAACCTGGGCGCGCTCAAAGGCGAGCTGGGTGCCAAAGCGCGTGGCGCGTTTCAGGCGCTGGCGCAGCTCAAAGTTGCGGCAGCACCCGTCGCAGTGACTCAAGCCCCCAGAGGCGGCGAGTCAAAACAATCGGGGTCAGACCCCCATTTATCCAAGTCGGATGCGAGTGGACGAGACAATGTGCCGCGTGGTGAAAAGCCAACCGCACCCAAACCCCTGGCCCCCCAGCGCTACACCGCCTGGACCTTCGGCGAACTCCCCGAGCTGATGGAAATCAGCAAAGGCGGGCAGACCTTGATCGGCTTTCCCGCGCTGGTGGACATGCAAGACGCTGTGACGATCGAGGTGTTTGACGAACCCGATGTGGCCGCCGCCAAAAACCGCGCGGGCCTGCGCCGCCTGTTTGCGCTGCAGATCAAAGACGCGCTCAAATACCTTGAGAAAAACATCCCCGACCTGCAAAAAATGGCCGTGGCTTACATGCCGCTCGGCACGGCGGACGAGCTGAAAACCCAGATCATCGACGTGGCACTCGACCGAGCTTTTTTGCTCGACCCACTGCCCAACGACGAGCAGACCTTCAAACGCCGCATCGAAGAAGGCCGTGGGCGTCTCACCCTGATTGCCAACGAAGTGGCCCGGCTGGCGGGCACCATCTTGCTGGAGTTTGGCGCAGCCACCCGCAAGATCAAGGACACCAAAAACGCGCCCGATGCGACGGCAGACTGCACAGCGCAACTGCAACGCTTGATGCCCAAAAACTTCATGGCCGCCACCCCGTGGCCGCAGCTGCAGCACTATGCCCGCTACCACAAGGCCATCACCCAGCGCTTGGATAAATACCGCGCCGACCCCGCCCGCGACGCCCAGCGCCTGACGGAATTGAAGCCCCAAGAACAACGCTATTGGCGCTTGGTGGCCGAACGCAAAGGCGCGCAAGACGCCCGCATGCTGGAGTTCCGCTGGCTACTGGAAGAGCTGCGCGTGAGCTTCTTCGCGCAAGAGCTGCGCACCCCGCAGCCGGTGAGCATCAAGCGGTTGGAGAAGGCTTGGGGGCAGTTGAATCATTAAAGGGGGCGCCTCCGTGTCAATGACCGTTGGCGCTTGTGCTTTCGGTTTGAGCATGGGCATGCGTATGACGTTGAAATTGTGGATTACCACTGAGGAGTGATGAAGATGACTATCAAAAATCATGTGGATGGTCTGCCTGCTATCCACCCCGGCGAGTTCTTGCACGAGACACTGGAAGAACTGGCCATGACCCAAGCTGCATTAGCCGAAGCCATTGGGGTATCCGCCATGCGTGTGTCGCATTTACTCAAAGGCGATCGCCCGGTCACGGCCGAGCTGGCTTTGCGACTAGGGCGGGCGCTGGGCCAAACGCCCCAATACTGGCTCAACCTGCAATCTACTTATGACCTGAAAGTCGCGCAGATTCAAATGAAAGACAGTTTGAAAAATGTACGACTGTTGGCGAGTGCATGAGCGATCCCTTGATCTGGTAAGTGCGCTAACCCGCCCGCTGGAGTTCCGCTGGCTAATTGTCTTTGCTCATGTGTGGTTGTGCCAGGGCGATTTCAGCCCGTGTTGCGCAGCCCCGCCGCGATGCCGTTGATGCTGATGTGAATGCCGCGCTGTACGCGCTCGTCGGCCAGGCCTGCGCGGTAGCGGCGGATCAGCTCGACTTGCAGGTGGTGCAGCGGGTCGATGTAGGGGAAGCGGTGGCGGATCGAACGATCCAGCGCCGGGTTGCTGGCCAGGCGGTTTTTCTCGCCCGTGATTTGCGTGAGCGCATCGGCCGTGCGGTGCCATTCGGCCTCGATGGCGGTGAAGATTTTTTTGCGCAGGCGGGCGTCACTGACCAGTTCGGCATACCTAGAGGCCAGAGCCAAGTCGCTCTTGGCCAGCACCATGTCCATGTTGGACAGCAGGGTGCGGAAAAACGGCCACTGGCGGTACATTTTTTGCAACAAAGCCAAGGCGGCTTTGCGCTCGGCCGCGTCGGGCTTGTCCAGAAAGGCCGCCACCGCCGAGCCAAAACCCAACCAACCGGGCAGCGTCAGGCGGCACTGGCCCCAACTGAAGCCCCAAGGAATGGCGCGCAGGTCTTCGATCTTTTGCAGGGCCTTGCGTGAGGCGGGGCGCGAGCCGATGTTCAGCTGCGTCAGTTCCTTGAGGGGCGTCGCACCAAAAAAGTAGTCGGTGAACCCGGGGGTCTCGTACACCAGGGCGCGGTAGGCGTCCATGCTGGCCTCGGACAATTCCGCCGCCGCCTCCAGAAATGCGCGTGTGGCGGGCTTGGTGGGTTGCAGCAGCGTGGCTTCGAGCGTGGCGGCCACCAGGGTTTCGAGGTTGCGGCGGCCGATCTCGGGGTTGGCGTATTTGGAGCCAATCACTTCGCCTTGCTCGGTCAGGCGAATTTGCCCGCGTACAGTGCCCGGGGGCTGGGCCAGGATGGCCTGGTAGCTGGGGCCGCCGCCTCGGCCCACGGTGCCGCCTCGGCCATGGAACATGCGCAAGGTGATGCCGTGGCTGCCTTTGAGTTTGTCAAACAGCTCGACCAAGGCGATTTCGGCGCGGTACAGCTCCCAGTTGCTGGTGAAGATGCCGCCGTCCTTGTTGCTGTCCGAGTAGCCCAGCATGATGTCTTGTTCGCCGCCCGAGCGCTGGATGAACCCGGCCACACCGGGCAGGGCATAGAAATCGCGCATGATGGGCGCGGCGTTGCGCAGGTCTTCGATGGTCTCGAACAGGGGGACGACGATCAGGTCGTTTTGCGCTTGTGCGTCCAGCGTGCCACGCAGCAGCCCCACTTCTTTTTGCAGCAGCAACACTTCCAGCAAATCGCTCACAGTTTCGGTGTGGCTGATGATGTAGTGGCGAATGGCTTGCCTGCCAAAGTTGCTCAGCATGCGTTTGGCGGTTTCAAAGATCGCCAGTTCCGACAAGCTGTGTTCGCTGTAGTCAGCGCCGGGCACGCGCAGTGGGCGGGCATCGTTCAACAGGCCCAGCAGCAGGGCTTGTTTGGCGTGTTCATCGAGCTGGCTGTAATTTTTTTCCACGCGTGCAGCGGTCAGCAGTTCGGCCACCACTTTTTCGTGTTGGTCCGAGCTTTGGCGCAGGTCCACCGTGGCCAGATGAAAGCCAAACACCTCCACCGCCCGGATCAGCGGGTGCAGGCGTTGAGCAGCCAGAGCTTCGGCGTGGTGGCTGCGCAAAGACGCCTCGATGATGCGCAAATCGGCCAGGAAGTCTTCGGCGCTGGCATAGGGGTTTTGCGGGGCCACGGCGTGGCGGGCGGCATCACCGCCGGTCAGGGCTTTGAGCGTGGCGGCCAGGCGGGCGTACATGCCCGTGAGCGCTCGTCGGTACGGCTCGTCTTGGCGGTGTTCGTTGGTGTCGGGCGAGCGCTCGGCCAAGGCCAGCATCTCGGGGCCAAAGGGCACCAGCATGGCCGACAGCGACAGCTCGCCGCCCAGAAAATGCACTTCCGTCAGGTAGTGGCGCAGGGCCACATCGCTTTGGCGGGTCAGGGCGTGTTCCAGCGTTTGCGCGGTCACGTTGGGGTTGCCGTCGCGGTCGCCGCCAATCCACTGGCCCATGCGCAAAAAGCTGGCAATGGGCTGGCCCGGCAGCGCCTCTTCCAGATCGGCATAGAGCTTGGGGATTTCGCGCAAGAACGTGGCTTCGTAGTAACTCAGTGCGTTTTCGATCTCGTCGGCCACGGTCAGTTTGGTAAAGCGCAGCAAACGGGTTTGCCAGAGCTGCATCACGCGGGCGCGCATTTGCAGCTCGTTGGCGGCCAGCTCTTTGGGCGTCAGGGCGTCCTTGGCAGCGTTCACGACTGCAGCACGGGCCTTGATGGCGTCGCGCTCGGTCAGCAGGTGGGCGATGTCACGCTCGGCGTCCAGAATGCTTTGGCGTTGCACTTCGGTCGGGTGGGCCGTGAGCACGGGCGAGACATAGCTCGTGGCCAGCATGTCCGAGATACTTTTGGGTGCGATGCCCGCCCAACGCAGGCGCTGCAGCGCCACGTCGATGCTGCCTTCTTGCGTGTGGCCTGCGCGTTCGTGGATGGCGCGGCGGCGGATGTGGTGACGGTCTTCGGCCAAATTGGCCAGGTGGCTGAAATAAGTGAAGGCGCGGATCACGCTCACAGCGCGGTCGCCCGGCAGGCTTTTGAGCAGTTTTTTCAGAGCCCTGTCGGCTTCGTGGTCGGCGTCGCGCCTGAACGCCACCGAGAGCTTGCGGATTTGCTCGACCAGCTCATAAGCCTCGGGGCCTTCTTGCACCCGGATCACATCGCCCAGAATGCGGCCCAGCAAGCGGATGTCTTCGACCAGGGGCCGCTCGCTGTCGCGTTTTTCGCGGATGCTGCTGGCGGGTTTGGCGGGGGACAAGGCATTGTCTGGCGTGTTCTGTTTCATCGTGTGCTGGGGGCGGAGGATGTGAAAGTTCGGGTGCAATGGGGGTGCAGCAAGGCGAGGGGGGCGTCAATCTACCTTGACGCCATGCTAGCATCGACAGGAGAGACAAGATGACCATTTGATTTCATTTTGATGGGGTCAAATTTTTTTCAGGAACCCTGCCGTGACCGAGACCCACAAGCCCGCCATTGTTATCGCCACCCGAGAGAGCCGTTTGGCTTTGTGGCAAGCCGAACATGTCAAATCCTTGCTCGAGGAGCTGGGCTGCACGGTCAAGTTGCTGGGCATGACCACCCAAGGCGACCAAATTCTGGACCGCAGCCTGTCCAAGGTCGGTGGCAAAGGCTTGTTTGTCAAGGAACTCGAAGTGGCGCTGCAAGAGGGCCATGCCGACATCGCGGTGCATTCGCTCAAGGATGTGCCCATGGACATGCCCGAGGGCTTTGAGCTGGCCTGCGTGATGGAGCGCGAAGACCCGCGCGACGCCTGGGTTTCGCCGCAATACGCCCGCCTGGAAGATTTGCCCCAGGGAGCGGTGGTGGGCACTTCAAGCCTGCGCCGCACGGTGTTGCTGCGCGCGCTGCGACCCGACCTGAAAATCGAGCCCCTGCGCGGCAACCTGGACACGCGCCTGCGCAAACTCGACGAAGGCCAGTACGCGGGCATTGTGCTGGCGGCTGCAGGCCTCAAGCGTCTGGAGATGAGCGAGCGGATTCGCCACATTTTTGAAACCGATCAAATGCTGCCCGCCGCAGGGCAGGGCGCTTTGGGCATTGAGATTCGCAGTGACCGGGCCGATTTGCGCGCCCTTCTGGCGCCGCTGGCTGATGCGCCCTCGTGGCGGCGTGTGGCGGCCGAGCGGGCGGTGAGCCGCGCCATGGGCGGCAGCTGCTCCATGCCTTTGGCGGCGCACGCCACCATCGAGGGTGGTGTGCTCAAGCTGCAAGCGGCTTGGGGCGACCCGGAGGGCAGCACCACCTTGGTCACGGCCGATGCGCAAGCCAGCACCGATGGCCTGCTGGCCGCCGAGGCACTGGGCCTGAGCGTGGCGCAGGCCTTGCGCAGCGGCGGAGCACATTGAGGCCGAGCGCTGACATGGCGCTGGCGTCTGCCAATTCTGTTTCCGCGGCCCCCTGGCGGGTGATCGTGACCCGGCCCGGGCGTGAGGCCCATGCCTGGGCCGACGCTTTACAGGCCCGGGGTGTGCCTTGCGAGGCCTTGCCCCTGATCGAAATTGCCGCCTTGTCCGAGCCCTTGGCGCTGGCGCAAGCCTGGCAGGCGGTGCCCGGTCATTTGGCCCTGATGTTTGTCAGCGCCAATGCGGTGCGTTTTTTCATGGCGGCCCGGCCTGCAGACTTGCCGATGCCCAGCTGCCGCGCTTGGTCGACCGGCCCTGGCACCCGCGCCGCATTGCTGGCTGCGGGTTGGCCTGAGGGCCTGATCGATTCGCCCCATGAAGACGCACCCCAGTTCGATTCGGAAGCCCTGTGGGACTTGGTGGCGCAGCGTGTGCAGGCGGCGGTGGCCTCTGCATTAGCCCTGTCCCAACCTTCGGTGTTGATCGTGCGCGGCGCCGATGCCCGGGGGCAACTTGCCGGGCGCGACTGGCTGGCGCTGCAACTTGAAAACGCGGGCCTGCAGGTTTTGCAAGCTGTGGCCTATGTGCGTCAGGCCCCCGTGTTGACCCCTGCACAACAAAGTTTGGCACGGCAGGCCGTGGGCGATGGCAGCGCTTGGTTGTTCAGCAGTACCGAGGCGGCGCAGCACCTCTTGCAGGCCTGCCCAGGCCTGCCTTTGTCACAGGCCTGGGCCTTGGCCACTCACCCGCGCATTGCCCAGCGGCTGCAGCAGTTGGGCTGGGGGCGGGTGGATCTGGTGCCTGCTGGCGTTGACGCACAAGCCCAGTCGATAAAATCGCTCACATGACCACCCCAACTGACGCTGTGATCGACGGCGAACCCCAAGCTGTGCCTGCGCCCGAATCGGCCAAGTCCGCGCCCACTGCGCTTCCCTTCCGCTGGCTTTTGCCGGTGGTGGGGGCAGTGGCGGTGATCGCCTTGGTGGTGTCGGTGCTGCTGTGGCAAAAGCTCTCGCGCATCCAGGAGCAACTGGCCCGCCAGAGCGCCGACACGGGTTTGCAGGCGCTGGAGGCCAAGACCTGGGCAAAGCAGGCACAGGAAACTGTTCAAGACAGCACCGCCCGCGTCTCGCTCATGGAGGCTCGCCTGTCCGAGGTGGCCTTGCAGCGCACCCAACTGGAAGATTTGATGCAAAGCTTGTCGCGTTCGCGCGATGAAACCTTGGTGGTGGACATCGAGTCAGCCCTGCGCATCGCGCAACAGCAAGCCCAGATGACGGGCAGCACCGAGCCTTTGTTGGCGGCCTTGCAGTCGGCCCAAAAACGGGTGCAGCGTGCTGCCCAGCCCCGCCTGACGCCCGTGTCGCGGGCCCTGGAAAATGACCTGGAGCGCCTGAAAAACCTGCCCGCCTTTGACATACCCGGTTTGATGGCCAAACTCGACGATGGGGTCGCCTTGGTGGAGGGTTTGACACTGGCCAACACCGCACGTGCCTCGCAAAGCCAGATCCGCCAGCAGGATGAAGTCTCTGGAGCGCAAACGCAGCCCTCCTGGTGGATGTCCATCCTGACCCGCATGGGCGACCAGATCAAGGGTTTGGTGCGGGTCAGCAGTATTGAATCGCCCGAAGCGGCTTTGCTCTCGCCAGAGCAGGCTTTCTTCTTGCGTGAGAACCTCAAACTCAAATTGCTCAATGCCCGCCTGGGCTTGTTGGCACGGCAAAAAGAGGGTGTGCGCCATGACTTGGGGGCCGCTGCCGTGCTGGTGCGTCGCTACGCTGAGCCTCAATCGCGGCGAACCAGCCAATTGCTGCAGTTGCTGGAACAAACCAGCGAGCAGGTGCGTACGGCCGAGTTGCCGCGCATCGAAGCTTCGCTGACAGCGCTGAACACCGCTGCGGCAGGAAGGTAAACCCCATGCGCGCTGCCTTGTGGCTGATTACCTTGTTCGCTTTGGCGGCTGCAGGGGCCTGGTTGGCGGGCAACAACCAGGGGACGGTGACCTTGTTTTTGTTTCCGCACCGGATAGACGTTTCACTGAACCTCGCGTTCCTGGTCGTCTTGTCGGTGGTGCTGTTGGTGGTCTTGGCACAGCGTGCACTTGAAGCCTTTTTGGCTTTGCCTAAACGCGCGCAACGCTGGCGGCTGCAGCAAAAGGAGCGGGCCAGCCACGCGGCTTTGCTCGATTCGATGGGCCACTTGATGGCGGGGCGGTACTTGCGGGCACGCAAGGCCGCCGAGCAGACACTGTCCAAAGAAACCCTGTTGCAGGACTCGGGTGTCGTGCTGGACCATGCGGTGTCCTTGCGCACGCTGGCCCATATCATGGCCGCTGAGGCCAGCCACGCATTGCAGGACAAGGCCCAAAGGCAACAGCACCTGGACCTGGCCCTGGATCAGGTGCAAGCAAGCTCTGGGGCCGAGCGCCAAACCTTGCTGGAAGGCGTGCAGTTGCGCGCTGCCAGGTGGTCGCTCGACGACCGTGATGCCAAGGCCAGTCTGAAGCAACTTCGAGCCTTGCCCCCCGCAGTGGGTCGGCGCATGGCGGCTATGCGGCTGCAGCTCAAGGCGGCCCGATTGGCCGGTCAGCCCGCGCAGGCCCTGGAAACCGCCAGTTTGCTGGCCAAGCACCGTGCGTTTTCTCCGGAGGCAGCAGAAAGTCTGGTGACCCGCCTCATTTTGGAATTGTTGGCCCATACACACGATGCCGATGCCTTGCTGCGCGCCTGGAAGGGCCTGTCTCCTGGTCAAAGGTTGATGCCTCTGGTGGCAGCCGAGGCTGCCTTGCGTTGGTTGCAGCTCGGCGGCCCTGCCGCCACGGCCCTAATTTGGCTGCAAGACCTGTGGATTCCCATGCAAGCCACCCCCCAGACTTGGTCAGATGCGCAGCTGCTTCGCATGGTTCAGGCCTTGGAGGCTTGCTTGCCCGACTTGGAAGCCGAGGACGCCTTTGTCTGGTTGTCCCGGATGGAAAGCGCTCAACAGTCGCGGCCGAGGGCCGCACATCTGCAATACCTGGCGGGCATGCTGTGTCTGCGCCAGCGCTTGTGGGGCAAGGCCCAAAGCCTGCTGGGTCAGGCGGTTAAAAACCTGAAAACTCCCATGCTCCAGCGCAAAGCCTGGATCGCCTTGGCCGAATTGGCCGAGCAGCGCCAGGATCCGGTGGAGGCGGCCGCTGCCTGGAAGGAAGCGGCAAGGGTGTCAAGGGACTGAAGCGCGAACAGGCAGAAAAAAACCGGGCCTGAGCCCGGTTTTTTTTGGCACTTTCACGCCAGGTTGGAGATCAGAATGGCACTTTGAGTGCGTTCAGGTCTTTGCGTGTTTCGACCAGCACCAGAGGGCCTTCATTCACCACCACGGCTGGTGGACGCTCGCGTG
>JBIKRC010000391.1:0-2792 GCA_044349375.1 Limnohabitans sp. | reverse complement strand
GGCTCGGCAGCGATGGCGGCTTGCACGGCGGCGATTTTGTCGCTGTCCGAGTTCACCCACACCAGCCCCGAGTTTTGTGCGACTTGCTGCAGACTGTCCAAGGGCAGCGTGTAGCTGGCCACGGCAGGCAAGGCGGTGCTGGTGGCTTCGGTCTGGGGTGCGCTGACTGGGGCAGTCTTCGCCATGTTGACTTCGGACGCAGCTTCTGTGGATGCGGCTGGCGCAGCGGCCATAGGCGCTTGGGCAGGCACGGCGGTTGCCACCGTTTCAGCCACGGAGGCCACTTGAGACATTGCAACAGGTGCAGCTTCTTCCGTGGCTTGAGGTGCTTGTGCCGTCTGAACCGGTGCCGAAGTGGCTGCAGCTTGCTGGGCCCGCTCGAAATAAGAGCGTGGGGCTGGGCGGTCATCGGTCGGGACTTCTGCACTTTGGCGGTTGGGCTCGGCGGTGTCATCGCCAGGGGCTTGATCGTCTGCAGAGTCCGGACGTGTTTCGCCAGCGCGTTCGCGGCGGTCACGGCCGTAGCGGTCGCGCGAGCGGCGTTCACGGCGCTCATTGTTCTCAGCTGGGCTGGCACCATCGTTTGCCGCATTGGCGTCAGCGTTTTGATCTGCGCCCAATGCCGTTTCAGACGCTTGGCCATCGGTGGCATCGCTTGGGCGGCGCTCAGTGCGTTCGCCACGTTCACGGCGGCCTTCACTTGCGCGTTCACCCCCGCGTTCGCCACGTTCACGGCGGCCATCACGGGCCTCGCGTGGGGCGCGTTCTTGGCGCACTTCGCTGCCATCGGCATTCAACTCGGGCTGGGCATCGCTGCGGCCTTCGCTCAGGCTGTCGGTGCGCTGGCCTTCAGCCAGGTTGTCACCGCGTGGGCTCGAACGGCCATCACGGCGGCCTTCACGGGCAGGGCGATCACCGCTTGGGCGCTCACTGCGCTCACCGCGCTCCGTGCGTTCACCACGCTCTGAGCGCTCGCCGCGTGGGGGGCGGGCTTCGCCTTCACGGCCTTCGATTCGGCCTTCACCACGGCGTCCACCCTCGCGTGGAGCGCGGACTTCGCCGGCCGCGCCTTCGCTGCGCTCGCCTCGGCGGCCATCGCGACCACCACGGCGGCCATCACGGCGCTCGCCGTCACGGCGGCCTTCGCGGGCTTTGTCTTCTTGCTTGACCACAGGTGCGGCCACGGGCTCGGCGGCAGCGCCACCAAACAGGTTTTTCAACCAACCAAAAAAGCCACCCGAGGCTGCCGCTGCAGGAGCTGCCACCGGGGCTGCGGCTTTGGCCGTGGGCTTGGCTGCAGCCGAGGGTGCCTCTGGCTTGGCGGGGGCGATTGGCGCGGGGGCGTCGGGCAGCACACCCTTGATGACGGGGGTTTGCTTGTTGGTGGGCTCTTGCGAACGGCGCGTCACGGTGGTGGCGTCTTCGATCTCTTCGGCCATCTTGTAGCTGGCTTCGATGCGGTCCAGGCGCGGGTCGTCGTGCTTCAGGCGCTCGAGCTTGTAGTGCGGCGTTTCCAGCGACTTGTTGGGCACCAACAGCACGTTGATGCGTTGCTGCAATTCGATCTTGGCGATTTCGGAGCGCTTTTCGTTGAGCAGGAAAGACGCCACTTCGACGGGCACTTGCGCGTGTACAGCCGCGCTGTTGTCCTTCATGGACTCTTCCTGGATGATGCGCAGGATCTGCAGCGCCGAGCTTTCGGTATCACGGATATGGCCAGCGCCGCCGCAACGTGGGCAAGGGATCGAGGCACCTTCGCTCAATGCAGGCTTCAAGCGCTGTCGGCTCATCTCCAGCAGGCCAAACTTGCTGATCGAGCCGAATTGCACGCGGGCGCGGTCTTGGCGCAGGGCATCGCGCAGGCGGTTTTCCACATCGCGGCGGTTTTTCGACTCGTCCATGTCAATGAAGTCGATGACGATCAGGCCGCCCAGATCGCGCAGGCGCATCTGGCGTGCCACTTCGTCGGCGGCTTCCAAGTTGGTGCGGGTGGCGGTTTCTTCGATGTCGCCGCCCTTGATGGCGCGGGCCGAGTTCACGTCAACAGACACCAAGGCTTCTGTGTGGTCAATCACGATGGCGCCGCCAGACGGCAGCTGCACGGTGCGGGCATAAGCCGATTCGATCTGGTGCTCGATTTGGAAGCGGCTGAACAGCGGCGCGTCGTCGCGGTAGCGTTTCACGCGGGGTGCGAACTCGGGCATCACGTGGCTCATGAACTGCTGAGCCTGGTCGTAGATGTCGTCGGTGTCGATCAGGATGTCGCCGATGTCGTTGTTGAAATAGTCACGAATCGCGCGAATGACCAGCGAGGATTCCTGGTAAATGAGGAAAGCGCCTTTGCCTTGGGTGGCGCCGTCAATGGCCGTCCAAAGTTTGAGCAGGTAGTTCAGGTCCCACTGCAGTTCGGGCGCAGAGCGGCCAATACCTGCAGTGCGGGCAATGATGGACATGCCCTTGGGGTATTCCAGCTGGTCCATCGCCTCTTTGAGTTCGGCGCGGTCGTCGCCCTCGATGCGGCGGCTGACGCCACCACCACGGGGGTTGTTGGGCATGAGCACCACGTAACGACCAGCCAAGCTGACGAAAGTGGTGAGCGCTGCGCCTTTGTTGCCGCGCTCTTCTTTTTCGACCTGCACCAAGAGGGACTGGCCTTCTTTGATGACGTCCTGGATGCGGGCTTGGCTGACGGACACGCCTTCAGCAAAGTATTGGCGTGAGATTTCCTTGAACGGCAAAAAGCCGTGACGGTCTTCGCCATAGTCCACAAAGCAGGCTTCGAGTGAAGGCTC
>JBIKRC010000349.1:0-2801 GCA_044349375.1 Limnohabitans sp. | reverse complement strand
CAAGGGCCGTCAATTCGCCATTCCCGACCTGATCGGCGGCAGCATCCAGGTCATGTTTGACAACATGCCCTCGGCCCTGCCCATGGCCAAGGAGGGCAAGATCCGGGCTTTGGCACAAACCACCGCCACCCGTTCCCCTGCCGCACCCGACGTGCCCACCGTGGCCGAATCGGTGCCCGGCTTTGAGGCCACCACTTGGTTTGCCATGTTTGCCCCGGCCAACGTGCCCCGCCCCGTCATCGACAAGCTCAACGCCGAGGTGCTGCGCGTGTTCAAACTGCCCGAAGTGCAAGAGCGCCTCAAAACCCTGGGCCTCGACCCGGTGTTGTCCAGCCCCGCCGAGCTGGCGCGCTACCAGGCCACCGAGATCACCAAATGGGCCAAGGTGGTGAAGGACTCGGGCGCCAAGGCGCAGTGATGATGCAACCCAGGCGCTGCGCTCAGGCCACGATGCCCTGCTCGCGCAACGCCTGGATTTGCGAGGCGCTGAGGCCCATGCCCGCCAGCACCGCGTCGCTGTCCTGACCGATGCCGGGTGCGTTGCGCCGGTGCCCGCCGGGCGTGCGTGAGAGCTTGGGCACGATGCCCGGCACCATCAAATCGCTGCCGTCGTCCATGTGAACCGTTTGCAGCATGCCGCGTGCCTGGTAATGCGGGTCGTGTGCAATATCGGCCACGGTGTAAATGCGCCCGGCTGGCACGCTGGCACGGTCCAGCGCGACCAGCACCTCGTCCACCGTGCGCTGCGCCGTCCACTGGCCAATCACGCCATCGATTTCGGCCACGCGGGACACACGGCCGGTGTTGTCTTTCAAGGCCGGATCTTGCGCCAGGTCGTCCCGGCCAATCTCGGCCATCAAGCGTTTGAAGATGCTGTCGCCATTGCCCGCAATCAGTGCATAACCGCCGTCCTTGCACAGGTAGGCGTTGCTCGGGGCAATGCCGGGCAAAGCGCTGCCCGCCGGGCCACGCACCGCGCCAAAAGCGCTGTACTCGGGCAGCAGGCTTTCCATGCAATTGAACATCGCCTCGTACAAAGCCACATCGATCACCTGCCCCCGACCCGAAGTCCGACGCTCGTGCAAGGCCAGCAAAATGCCGATCACGCCGTGCAAAGCCGCCAGCGTATCCCCCAGACTGATGCCCACACGCACCGGCACCCTGCCTGGCTCGGCCGTCAGGTGGCGAATGCCGCCCATGGCCTCGCCCACCACGCCAAAACCCGGGCGGTCGCGGTATGGACCAGTCTGGCCGTAGCCGCTCACGCGCAGCATGATCAAACGCGGATTGAGCGCCAGCAAATCGTCTGGCCCCAAGCCCCAGTTTTCCATGGCACCGGGGCGGAAGTTTTCGATCAGCACATCGCTCTCAGCGGCCAGCTGACGCACGATGTCCTGCGCGGCGGGCTGTTTGAGGTCCAGCGCCAAAGACTGTTTGTTGCGCGACTGCACCTGCCACCAAACCGAGGTGCCGTCTTTCATCAAGCGCCACTGCCGCAAGGGGTCGCCCGCGCCAGGCGGCTCGATCTTGACCACATCGGCACCAAAATCGCCCAGGGTTTTGGCGGCAAAAGGCCCGGCGATCAACTGGCCCAATTCGAGGACCTTGAGTCCGGCCAAGGGTCCGGTGGCGGGGGGAAAAGCTTTGTCTGCGTTCATGGCCTCAAGTGTAGGCAATCGGCCTGGCAAGGCTCGATCGAAATGAACAGCAGACACGAAAAAATGCCCACGGCAAAGCTTGGCAAAGACCGCTAGGCTTGCTTGCTCCGACTGGAACAGATCGCCCCAACCACGCAAACGGTGAAAATGCGCGATACCCAAACCCCGCAAGCACGCCATTTGATATCAAACATATTAAATGCTATCATTCAGACCCATTACAAGGAGAATGCGCCATGTCAGCTGTCACCGTCAGAAACCTGCCCGAGGCCACTCACCGTGCCCTGAAACTGCGTGCCGCCCAGCATGGCCGCAGTACCGAGGCCGAGATTCGCCTGATTTTGGAAAATGCCGTCGCACCAAAAATGGGCTTGGGTTCGGCCTTGGTCGCGATTGGCCAACAATTGGGTGGCATTGAGCTCGACTTCCCGCGCGACAAGCGCCCTGTCGAACCGGCGAGCTTCGAATGATCATCCTGGACACCAACCTGGTGTCAGAACCCCTCAAACCCTTGCCGCACCCCGGGGTCGTCCATTGGCTCAATGCCCAAGAGCCTGCCACCCTGTTCATCACCAGCATCAACCTGGCCGAGTTGCTGGCGGGCGTGGAAACCATGCCTCAAGGCAAACGGCGTGATGCCATGGCTCTTGCCTTGGCCAACCAAGTGAGTGCACTTTTTGAAGACCGGATATTGAATTTCGATGCCCGCGCAGCGCAGTGTTTTGCCGCGTGCCTGGCCGGGGCTCAGGCTCATGGCAACCCGGTGGGGTTTGCCGACTGCGCCATCGCCGCGATTGCCAAAACCAAAGGTTTTATGGTGGCTACCCGCAATGTTCGGGACTTTTTGGGCACGGGGGTTGAAGTCATCGACCCATGGGCACTGTCGATTAACCATGACCCCATTTCACTGGGCAAACTGAGCTGACCCTGGACGATCGGCCCCGATCAGGTCACAGCCCTATGCAGGCTCAATCCCGATAAATCGATATTTGCGGTTCGCCCTGGCCTTGCACCACACCCCGGTACATGCCCTCGGTGTTGAAGGCCAACTGGTAGTGGCCATGCCGGTCCAGCGCAATCACCCCGCCGCGCCCGCCTGTGCCGTCGAGTTTTTCGCGCACCGTGGCATGTGTGGCCTCAGCC
>JBIKRC010000348.1:0-2812 GCA_044349375.1 Limnohabitans sp. | reverse complement strand
TCGGTGATGCGTTTGAGACGTTTGCCATGACGGGCAAAGATCTCGATGCCCAACTCTTCTTCCAACTCGATGATGGCCTTGGACACCCCGGGCTGCGAGGTGTGCAGGGCTTTGGCGGTTTCAGTCAGGTTGAGGTTGCGGCGGGCGGCTTCTTGGACGAAGCGAAATTGGTGCAGGTTCATATGACTATGGTTATATGGATGGCCTGCATTATGCTTTACATGTCTGATTAAACCGATCCCGCCGCGATCTCGGCCATGAGTGCAGTCATGGCGGGGTGTTCACCGATGGCGGGCAAGAGTTCAAACGTCATTTGCGGGTAGGCCTCTGTCAGGCCTTGCACCAGTTCAGGCAGGTCTTCGCGGGCGTGTCGGCCCACGCCCAAAAACATGGGAACGATGCGCACACGGGTCACGCCTTGTTTCATCAGCACTTCCACGGTGTGGGGCAAGTCCGGCTCAGTCAGCTCTAAAAAGGCGACGGCCACGGGCAGGCCAGGCTGTTGCGCACGCATACGCTCGGCCACGGCGTCAATGGGCAAGCGCCAGAGGGGGTCACGCGAGCCGTGGGCGAACAAAACCACGCCGCTGGGTTGAGTCATGGGGCTTGTCATCGTCTTAAAACCATCCACCAAAAGGCCGCCAGTGAGACGGCGCTGTAAATGAGCGCGGGTGCGGCCGAGGTCAGCAGGGGTTGCCAGTTGTTCAGGTTGCCGACGTGGCTGAAAACGCTGTTGAGCAGCGAAAAGCTGATGCCCGCGAGCACGCCTGCAAAAACGTGTCCAGCGATCTGCCCCGAGCGGAAATGCAAATAGGCGAAGGGCAGCGCCAGCGCCAACATGACCAGGCAACTCAAGGGGTAAAACACTTTGCGCCAAAACTCGATTTCGTAGCGCTGGGCGTTCTGGTTGTTGGTCGAGAGGTGGCGCATGTAGCTGAACAACTCCCAGGTGCTCATGCGGTCCGGGCTGAGCAATGCGGCAGCCACCATGTCGCTGCTGATGTCGGTCGTCCAAATTTTGTTGGCAAGCTTGGTGGCACTGAATGGCTTGGGGTTGGCTGTGCTGGGCAAGAGGATCGATTTTTCTTCCACTTCGCTCAGCTGCCACTGGCCTGGCTGGATTTGAGCCTGACGGGCTGTGGTGATGCTGAGCAGCTGGCCTTTTTCATTGAAGGTGTGAATGCGCACGTCTTGCATCTGCCGAATACCGTCAAAGCGGCGCACGTTGACCGCGTATTGCTGGACTCCCTGCTTCTCGCGCAACCAGGCCCCGGTTTGGCCTGTCGTCAACTGGCCCATAAAAGGGGCCTTGAATTGCTGTGCCTTTCGCTCTGCCCAGGGTGCGGCGTAGTCACCAAAAAAGAAGGTGATGGCCACAAACACCAGGCCCAGCTTGAGCAGCGAGGAAAGGGCCATCCAGGGCTCCAGACCCCCTGTGCGCAAGATGGTGAATTCGGAACTTTGGGCCAGCCGCGCCATGACAAAGATGCTGCCAATCAGCACCGAGATCGGCAGCAATTCGTAAATATGGTCAGGCGTTTTGAGGGCGATGAACAGCAGGGCGTGCTGCAACTGGTAGCCCTGGGCAGCATGCCGCGCGATGGCCTGCAGCTCGTCGACCAAGTCAAAAAATAAAAACAGGGCCAAAAAGCCCAGGGCCACAAAGACCACAGCGCGGATGATTTCGCCGTAAAGCAGTCGGCGCACAGTTTTCATGCAGCGGCTTCCGGTTGGCGGTTCACGGCTGGCAGGAGGTGCCGCCAGCTCCAGTTCATGTGGCGCAGACTCAGCCACAGCAAGGCCAGCGCCAAGACGCCGCCGTGCAGCATCAGCATGAAAGGCAAAGCACCGATGCGTCCCAGGCTGATCCAGTTTTGACCCACGGTGAGAAAATTGTAGTACGCCACAAACACAAACAGCGCCAAACCTAGGTGGTAGCTGCGGCCAACCCGGGGGTTGACCGCAGACAGCGCCAGTGCCAACAGAATCAAATTGATGGCGGTGAACAGCAGACCGATGCGCCAGGCCAGTTCGGCATGGTTGGAGGGCGTGGGTTGTTCAAACAGTTGCCAGGTGGTGCTTTGGCGGCTGTTGCGCACTGAATTGGGGGGCACAGAATTGGCATCAATCAACAGTTGGTAGCGGTCAAACTGGGTCAGCCGGGTTTCGCCCGTGGCAAGGACGGAGAGCCATTGTTGGCCGTTTTCCAGAAACAGGAAGCGGTCGTTGCCTACAAATTCGACCCGCCCGCGTGAGGCCGTGGTCACGCTTTCGAACTGCTCGTCGCGGCTGGACACAAACACGTTATTGCCTGTCCGTTCGCCCGGGCTGTCCTTGTCAATGAAAAAGACCCGGTTGCCGCCTGCGGATTCTTGAAACTGGCCGGGCGCGATGCGCTCGACGTCATTGCGTTTCTCAAAGCGTTGGCGAAGGTCCTGGATTTGCTGTTGGCTCCAGGGCCAAACAAACAGGGCCAGAAGGGCAATCACCAGCAAGATGGGCCAGGCAAAGCGAAACAGGGGCTGAATAAACTGGCCCAAGCCCTGGCCACTTGAAAACCAGATGACCATTTCACTTTCGCCATACATGCGCGATAAAGAGGCCACGCAAGCAATAAACAGGCTCAAAGTGATGATGGTGGTCATGTGACCCAGCACGCTGAAACCCATGACCAGCATCACCTCGGATGGGTTTACGCTGCCCCGGCTGGCCTGACCCAGGGTGCGGATCAGGATGATGGTCATCACGATGGTCACCAAAATGACCAGCGTGGCACCAAAATTGCGGGCAAGGTCTTTGCGTAATGAGGAAT
>JBIKRC010000041.1:0-10772 GCA_044349375.1 Limnohabitans sp. | reverse complement strand
AGCGGATTCAGCGTCAGCTCGGCGGGTGATGTGAACGGCGATGGCTTGTCTGATTTGATCTTAGGGGCACCCGAACCGAAAAATCTTGGCGGGCGAAGCTATGTGGTGTTTGGCAAGACCACCGGCACTGCCATGGACTTGTCAGCGGTACAAAATGGCTCCGGCGGTTTTGCGATCAATGGTGACAGCACTTCTCAAAGGAGTGGTCACAGTGTGAGTGCTGCCGGCGATGTGAATGGCGATGGCCTGGCCGACCTGATCATCGGGGCTTCCGAAGCGAATGACTTCAGGGGCCGCACTTACGTTATTTTCGGCAACACCACTGGGGTGTTTGCTCAATCCGCCGTCGACTGGATGGGCACCGACGGTGCCGACACGCGCAGCGACAACGGCACGGCCAGCACCTTGGTGGCTGGCGCAGGCAATGACAACCTGACGGCTACCGCCGCCAGCGTGCTCTATGGCGGTGCGGGCAACGACACCTTCACCATCGACCAAGCCATGATCACTGCGCTCCAAAGCCCCTTTGGCGAAGGTGGCAACCTGGGCCAGTTGGCGCGCATCGATGGCGGCAGCGGCATCGATTCTTTGGTGCTCTCTGGAAGCGGCCTGAAGTTGGACCTGACCAAGATCGCCAACCAAGCCGGGGGCAACCCCGATGGCGGTAGCCGCATTGACAGCGTGGAGGTGATTGACCTGACCGGGTCCGGCAACAACGCATTGGTGTTGACCGCGAGGGATGTGCAAGACATGGCTGGCATGAACTTGTTCAACAGCGGCAACGGTTGGACCGGCTTGGCCGCCAGCGTGGCGCGCCATCAACTGCGGGTGGAGGGCAACTCGGGCGATTTGCTGACCTTAGGTGCAGAGTGGGTCAGCGCCGGTATCGCCATCAACAACGGGGTGACTTACAAGGTATACAACGCCAGCGCAGGCGCGCAATTGCTGGTCAACTCTGCGGTTAAAGACAATTTGCCAGAGTCGATTTACCTCATGGCGGTGGCTGCTGGCGTGGGTGGCTTTGTGGTCAACGGCGGCAGTGCGTCAAAGTCAAGCGGTTACAGCGTGAGCTCAGCGGGAGACGTGAACGGCGACGGCCTGACCGATTTGATCGTGGGTGCCCCCCTAGTGGGTAACGGTCGTAGTTTCGTGGTGTTTGGCAAGACCTCGAGCACTGCTATAGACCTGATTGCGGTACAAAACGGGGTGGGCGGTTTTTTGATTAACTGGGACCCCTATGCGATTTCAAACGGCAACAGTGTGAGTGCAGCAGGCGATGTGAACGGTGATGGTCTGGCGGATCTGATCGTGGGTGCCCCCTACAACAATGCGCAGGGCGGTAGCAGTTATGTGGTGTTTGGCAAGACAACAGGCACGCCCATAGATTTGAATGCGGTGAGAAACGGGTCTGGTGGCTTTTTGATGGAAGGCGATTACTATTTTTGCGAAAGCGGCTTCAGCGTGAGTGCAGCAGGCGATGTGAACGGTGATGGCCTGGCCGATCTGATCGTGGGTTCGCCTTTAACAAGTCAAGATCGGGGTTTTAGTTTTGTGGTGTTTGGCAAGGTCAATAGCACTCGAATCGACTTGTGGGATGTGGCTGATGGCACGGGTGGCTTTGTGATCATGGGTAACGACCGGTCAATGATCAGCGGGTACAGCGTGAGTTCAGCGGGTGACGTGAACGGTGATGGCCTTGCCGACCTTTTAGTGGGTGCCCCCAACGATCCCTTCAATAATGGTCGCAGTTACGTGGTGTTTGGCAAGGTTTCAGGCACGGCCGTTAACCTGTCTGCGGTGGCGAATGGTTCGGGTGGATTTGTGGTGACCGGCGACAGCACGTCACTCGCCAGCGGCTTCAGCGTGAGTGCAGCGGGCGATGTGAACGGTGATGGTTTGGCCGATTTGATCATAGGTGCTCCTCTAGGGAATAACTATGATGGCCGCAGCTACGTGGTGTTTGGCAAGAGTTCAGGCACGGCCATTGGCCTCTCAGCGGTGGCATCTGGCACTGGTGGCTTTGTGATCAACGGGGACAGCACCGCGCTGTTGAGCGGCTACAGCGTCAGTGCTGCGGGCGATGTGAACGGTGACGGTTTGGCCGATTTGATCATAGGGACCCCCTTGGCCAATGACGGAGGCGGTCGCAGCTACGTGGTGTTTGGCAAGAGTACAGGCGCGGCCATCAACCTGTCTGCGGTGTCAGCTGGCGTGGGTGGCATTGTGATCAATGGAGACAGCTCTTCATTAAATAGTGGCAATAGCGTGAGTGCTGCGGGCGACGTGAACGGCGATGGGCTCGCTGACCTGCTCGTCGGAGCTTACGGAGCCAACGACGGAGGTGGGAGCAGCTATGTGATTTTCGGCAACACCAGCGGTGCTTTTGGCCAAACCTTGGTGAACTGGCTGGGCACCTCTGCAGCCGATACGCAAAGCGATGGCGGCACGGCCCGAACGCTGGTGGCAGGTGCGGGCAACGACACCTTGACGGCAACGGCCGCCAGTGTGCTCTATGGCGGTGTGGGCAACGACACATTCACCATCAACCAAGCCATGGTCACTGCGCTGCAAAGCCCCATGGGCGCTGGCGGTAACTTGGATCGTTTGAGCCGCGTTGATGGAGGCGGTGGTGTGGACAAGATTTTGCTGTCAGGAAGTGGCTTGACGTTTGATCTGACAAAGGTGGCCAACCAAGCCGCCAGCAACCCCGACGGGGGCAGTCGCATGGATGGGGTTGAAATTTTTGACATCACCGGCACGGGCAACAACACCCTTAAATTGACTTCCAAAGATGTGCTGGAGTTGGGCTCTGCCAATGTTTTCAACACGGTGCTGCGGCAGAAGATTATGGTGATGGGCAATTCGGGTGATAAGTTGGACCTGGCCGACGGCACCGGCACCGCGGGTTGGTCCAAAGCATCAGCGAATGCGGCCATTGATGGCTTGAGCTACGAAGTCTGGAACTGCAACACCAACTTGGCAACGGTGTATGTGCAGACCGGCGTGGTGGTGGGTTGATGAATGGTTACCTTGCCGTGACATCCGCCGATGTGGCTCAACCCCTTGGCCAAGATCAGGTGATTGCACGCTTCAATGCAGGCAACGCCGCTTGGCGTTCGCAAAACTGGGCCATGGCATTGACCGAGTACGAGACGGCTTTGTCTTTAGAGCCTGCTTTTGACTTGGCCCTGTTGGGCCGCGCCCGCTCCTTGGTGCGCCTAGGCCAATGGATGTCCGCACGCGAAGCTTTTGCTGCTTTGCTGCGCGCGCACCCCCAGCAGTTCAGCGGCTGGTTAGAGGCTGGTCACCTGTGCCGCCAGATGGGCGAGCTGCAGCAAGCCGCTGGCGCTTACCAGCGGGCCATGGACGCCGCGCCCGAGCGCTACGAAGCGGCCTTGGCGATGGCGCGGGTGCTGCACCAGTTGGACCAAAAACCGCTGGCCAGCCAAGCCTTTGAGCAGGCCATGACTTTGGCGGACACCGTGCAAGCCAATGACAAGTCCAACTTGCCCGCCGAGGTGGCGCACCGCATGGGCCAGTACCTGCTGGAGTTGGGCGACAACGTGGCTGCAGTGCAAGTGCTGCGCATGGCGTTGCAAAAGCTTCCCCCCCAAGGGGCAAATAGCACAGTGCTCGGCATGACTCAAAGCGGCAGTAACAGCATGCCGTCCTGGGTCAATCAAATGGCCGAAGTGCAGATGGACTTGGGCGAAGCCTTGCTGCGATTGGGCCAGCAGCCTGCCGCTTTGCAGGTTTTAACGGCTGCTTCAGCGGCCACCCTTGAGCCCACACTGGCCCGGTTGGGGGCCTTGGCCTTCAGGCACAACCTGTGGCAAGAGGGCTTGGCCGTGTTGCGCAAGTGTGTGCAGCTTTATCCGCAAAGCGCTACTGCCCGCTGGAACTTGGCGCACCTGTTGGCAGAAAGCTGGCACATGGACGAGGCCTTGCAGGTGTTGCAAGCGGCCGAGAAGCTGGCCCCCATGCCAGGCGCCAAGGGTATGCGCGCCTCGATTGCTGGTCGCCAAGGCGATGCCGATACAGCGCTGCGCCTGTACCGCGAGTTGGCGGCTGAGCCCGATGCACCTAAAAATTTGGCGTCGAGCTCGGCCATGTCTTCGCTCTACAGCGATCAGCTCACGGCGCAAGAAGTGGCCGATTTGCATCGCGAACTGTTTTCGCCGCTGGGGCAGGGCGCGCGTTTGCGTGAGAGTTTTGTGCGGGCGCCTTTGGCTGGGCGGCGCATCAAGTTGGGGCTGGTGAGTGCGGATTTTCATCACCAGCACCCGGTGAACATCTTCATGCAGCCGGTGCTGCGCGAGATCGACCGCAGTCGCTTTGAGGTGTTTTTGTATTTCACCGGCGTGAGCTACGACGAACAAACACGGCTTGCGCAGCAGCGCATCGAGCACTGGGTGGAAGCCACCACGCTCAACGACACCCAACTGGCCAAGCGCATCGACGCCGATGGCATTGACCTGCTGCTGGACCTGGCAGGCCATACCGGCCAGCAGCGCATGAGTTTGTTTGCCAAACGCGTGGCCCCTGTGCAAGCCACGTACTTGGGCTACCCAGGCTCAACGGGCGTGCCCAACATGGACTGGGTGCTGGGCGACGAGGTGGTGACGCCTGTGGGCAGTGAGTCACTTTGTTCAGAGCGCATTGCGCGTTTGCCGGGCATGGTGTTTTGCTTTGCACCGGAGGTGGACTACCCGTACCCCGCGTTTCCCAGGGAGCTAACCCAGCGGCCTTTGACCTTTGGCTCGTTCAACAACGTGCCCAAGTTGACGCCGCGCACTTTGGCGCTGTGGTCGCAGATTTTGAAGGCGGTGCCTGATTCACGTTTGCTGCTCAAGGCCCCGAGTTTTTCGGACAGCGGTGCGGTGCGCCTGTTTGGCGAGCGGCTGCAAAAGCTGGGCGTGGACTTGGCCCGCGTCGAGTTTCGAGGCCCCACAGGCCTGACCGAGATGATGGCCGAGTACGCCGACATCGACATTGCCCTTGACCCCGTGCCCTACAACGGCGGCACCACCAGCCTGCAAGCGATGTGGATGGGCGTGCCGGTGGTGACCCAGCGCGGCCATAACTTTGTCTCGCGAATGGGTGCGAGCTTCATGACGGCGGCAGGCTTGCCCGAGTGGGTGGCCGATGACGATGAAGGGTATGTGCGCGTGGCGGTGCAGATGGCGCAAGACCGGGCGGCCTTGCTCGCCCTGAAGCGCGGTTTGCGCGATCGCCTGAAAGCACGGCGTGGGTGGGATGTGGTGGCACACACGCGGGCGATGGAGACGGCGTTTGTGGAGATGGTGAATGCTTGACCTGCCAGGTGGCTCAACAGACCCAAAGCATGCGCGGGCAGGTGGCGCAACAACTGCAAGTCAATCCGTCTACTGATGTAGGACAGCTGGTTTTGATCGGTTTGGAGTGAATCGCTTGGGCACGGGTGGTGTGGATGAAGGGGCTTGCGTCGCCTGCAGCCAAACCGGGGTGGATGACAAAAGCATCACGGCCATGCCTCTTCGACCAGAGGTAGCCTTCAAAGCGCGCCGTTGACCGTAAACGTTTTGTCGTTGAAAATATCAAAAATAACTGTTTTAGGTGCGCCGCATGCAAAATGATGGGGAATATGCCGGATATAAGTGGCTGTCGCAGGCGTACGACGTGGCGCAAGTGCAGCCCTTTCGGGTCCGCAGCTTCATCGGTTCGGTGCGCTCCAGTGCGGCGGCAAACGGCTTCACGGTCGAGACGTACCCCGCACATTATCAGCCGGATGCAACGCTGAGCGCGCACCTGACATTCGCGCTCAAGTATGAGGGCGTCGAGCTGGACTTTCTCAGCCGCTTGTTCGAGGTGACCGGACCTGAGCCCATCGCCAAATGGGCGCAAGAGGAGCCCACAGGCGCTTACGCTCGCCGCTGCGGCTTTCTCTATGAGTGGCTTACCAACACAATTCTGGATGGCGTGGGCGATGCCGGCGGGAACTACGTCGACTTGCTCAACGCGTCGCAGTACCTGACCGCCACGGTGCAGGACAAGGTGCGCCGCTGGCGCATCAACAACAACTTGCCGGGCACCCGCGCATTTTGCCCAATGGTTGACCTGAGGAGTCTGGGCTCGGCCGATCCAGCTCAGTTGCGCGCAGAGATCGACAAGGTGGTGGATCAGTTCGGGTTTGAGACGATAGAGCGTGCGGTCAACTGGCTCACCATCAAGGAGAGCAAGGCCAGTTTTGCCATTGAGTCCGAGGGCCGGGAAGAGGACCGTATCCGCCGCCTGGCGCGAGCCATGAGCACGCACTGCGGCAAGATCGAATCCGCCCTCACGCAAGAGGGCCTGCTGGAGATTCAGCAGGCCGTCATGGGCGACAAGATGGTGGGTGCCAGGCTAGGCATTCGCCGGTCTTCGGTGTTTGTCGGACACACCAACTCGATTTTTGAGCCTGTGATCGACTACCTGGCGCCGCACCATGAAAGGGTGCCCGAGATGATGGAGGGCTTGCGTGCGTTCGAGCAGCGTACCCGTGGGCAAAACCCTCTGCTGCGTGCTGCGGCGCTGTCCTTTGGTTTCGTCTACATCCATCCGTTGAGTGACGGGAATGGTCGGCTCTCACGCTTCCTGATCAACGACATCCTTGGGCGCGATGGTTTCTTGCCTGCGCCAGTGATCCTGCCGGTTTCGGCCGTGATCAGTGAGAACGCCGCACGGCGCGCAGCCTACGACATCGCCTTGGAGCACCTGTCGCGGCCACTCATGGCCACGATGAATGCGGTGTGCAAGTTCGGCGCGTCCGTGCAACACGAAGATGGTGTCGAGTCCAACTTGCACGTTGCAGACTGGCATCGGGGCTTGGCCACTTGGCGATATGCTGATCTCACATTCCAGTCTGAGTACTTGGTCGACGTCATTCGTCACTCGATTTTGCATGGGCTCAAGGACGAGGCGGTGTACCTGCGGCGCTACGACATCGCGGTAGGCAGTCTTAAGGAAATCATTGAGAGCCGCGACGAAGACTATGCGACGATCATCCGATCCTTGGTGACGAACCTGAAAGTCAGCGCCAAGTTGCGCAAGACCTACCCCGGGGTTTTCAGCGACGAAGGATTGGTCAAGCGCGTCGAGCGAGCGGTCTTCCAGGCCTTTGAGTTGCTGCACGACGATGGCGATGATGACGATGAGGTCGTTCCCCGCCTTGATGTGGTGGCCCGATGAGTTCGTGAGGGGCATAGCGGCAGACACGCTAACAGTCTTCATTCGTGCTTGTTTTTTAAGCGCACCCCTCCCGCCTAACAGGCATGCGCCTTTGGGCACTTGTCCTGGGGTTTATCCACAGCTTTGGGCACGGGGAGTGTGGATGGATGCAGGTTTTTTTCTGCGTCGATGGGGATTTACTCACGTCAGTTGGCCATATGAGTCCGTTTTGGCGCAAAATGCGCCACAAAGGAGCGTCTCATGCCTGTATCACCTTCTTCTTTCGCATCCGTCAAATTGCCTGCTGCTTTGGTCGCCCAGGCCCGCGAAGCGGCTACGCCCATGCGTCGCTCAGTGGCGGGGCAGATCGAATACTGGGCTACGCTGGGGCGCATTGCCGAGTTGGCGGGGCTGACGGTGTCTGAGGCGTGTGAAGCCATCAAGCTGTATGACGTCCGTCAAAGTGCAGTTCCCCATGAAGATCAGGTTGACAGAATAGAGTCTGAGTTTGTTCAGGCACAAGCCACTGGCCGCCTTGCGCAGGTGGTCAGTCAGGCCGTGAAAGCCAATCGCCGTCAAGCGGCCAAGGGCGGCTGATCGATTTCAGAGGCTGTTCGTCGCCACCACACACCGTACCCCCAATTCCTCCATCAGCCGTTGCTGCGCTGCTTGGGGTGCAATGTCGGTGAACAGGGTGTGCACCACTTTCAAGGGGGCCATTTCGATCATGGCGGGGCGCTCGAATTTGCTGTGGTCGGCCACCAGCCAGACCTGGCGCGATTGCGCCACGATGGCGCGGGCCACCATGACTTCGCGCATGTCGTAGTCGCGCAGGGTGCCGTCGGCGTCGATGCCGCTGATGCCGATCAGGCCAATGTCCACCTTGAATTGGCGGATGAAGTTCAAGGCGGCTTCACCCACCACCCCTAAGTCTTCGTGGCGCAGGGTGCCGCCGGCCACCACCACGTCGCACTGTGGGTTGGCCGCCAAAATACGGGCCACATGCAGGTTATTGGTCACCACACGCAAATCGCGGTGGTACAGCAGTTCGCTGGCCACCGCCTCCACGGTGGTGCCGATGTTCATGAAGAGGCTGGCCCCGTGCGGAATGGCGGCGGCCACTTGGCGCGCAATGTCCTGCTTGGCGCTGGCTTGGGTGCGTTGGCGTTCAGTGTAGGTGATGTTGCGGGTGGAGGAGTCCACGGCCCGCACGCCGCCATGAAAGCGCTCCAGCTCGGCCGCTTCGGTCAGGCGTTGGATATCGCGCCGGGCGGTTTGCAGGGTGATCCCGAACTCTTCGGCCAGTTCTTCGGTCTTGACGCTGCCTTGCTCTTTGACGGATTGCAAGATGGCGAGTTGTCGGGGGTTTAAGGCCATGGTATTTGCTTTTTAATGGAGATTAGAAGACTTCAAGAAGGCCGATGTTTTGGGGAAGCTGCACGCCGTTTTCAGCGATACAATCAAAAACGAATCATTTTAATCATGTATTCTTGATGGTTTAAAGGACTATTTTGACTAATTTGCAGTCTGAGCATCCAGCGGAAGAGGTCTGTGATTTGTTGGTGGTGGGCGGTGGGGCCACCGGTTTGGGGGTGGCTTTGCAGGCGGCGCTGGAGGGGCGCAGCGTCCTGCTGGTCGAGGCCAACGACTTTGCCAGCGGTACCTCGTCGCGGTCCACCAAGCTGCTGCACGGCGGGGTGCGTTATCTGGCGCAAGGGCGGCTGCATCTGGTGCGCGAGGCCTTGCGCGAACGCGCCACCGTGCTGGCTTTGGCCCCCCATTTGGCGCAACCTCTGTCGTTTGTGGTGCCTGCGGCCGGTTGGCTGAGCTGGGCCTTCACGGGTGTGGGCCTCAAGCTGTACCAGTGGCTGGCAGGGCGTTTGAGCTTGGGCGATACCGTGGCTGTGTCGCGCCAGGCGCTGGCCCGGGGATTTCCGAGCCTGGCGGGGTTGGTCGGGCGCGCGGTGGCGGGCATGCGTTATTGGGATGGCCAGTTTGAAGATGCCCGTTTGGCGCTGGCCTTGGCCCAGACCGCGCAGCGCGCAGGCGCTCGGGTGCACAACCACACCCGCGTGACTGCGTTGATTCCAGTACAGAACGGCTGGCAAGTGCGCTTGCTCGATGCGAGGCGGGGCACATCGCGCACGGTGCAGGCGCGCTGCGTGGTCAACGCGGCGGGGGTGTGGGTGGACGAACTGCGCCGGATGGCCTTGCCGCCCGAATCTGGAGGGCTTCCGCTCAAGGCCCTGGTCACCGCCAGTCAGGGTGTGCACCTGGTGGTCACACGGGCGTGTTTGCCGCTGCGCGAGGCGGTGCTGATTCCCCGCACTGCCGATGGCCGGGTGTTGTTTGCTGTGCCTTGGCTGGGGGCCACCTTGATTGGCACCACCGACACCCCTCGCAGCGACGCGCCACGCGATCCACAGCCCATGGCCGAAGAGCTGGAGTTTTTGTTTCGCGAAACACGCAACGCGTTTGGCTTGGCGCTGCGGCCAGGCGATGTGCGCAGCGTTTGGGTGGGCCTGCGCCCCTTGGTGGGGGCCGCAGGGCAGGGCGATGCTGTGCAGTCCACCAGCCAGATGTCGCGCGAACACCTGATCCGCCGTGAAGCCCCGGGGCTGGTCACGGTGACCGGTGGCAAATGGACCACTTACCGCAGCATGGCCGAGGAGGTCTTGCTCACTCTGCAGGCCCATGGCGATGTGCTGCCTGCACCGAATGGACCGGTGGACACCCGCCAGCACCGCCTGGTAGGTGCACCTGAAGATGGCGGCTCGGCGCTGCACCCCTTGAGCGACGCCCCCGGCTTGCACTTGTGGGGCAGCCAAGCCGAACAGGTGCTGGCCATGCCTGGCGCGCAGCGGGAGTTGGGCCTGGGCTTGACCGAAGCGATGGTGCGGTTTGCAGCACGACACGAGTGGGTCTGGACGGTAGAAGACATGCTCGCAAGGCGTTGGCGGGCGCTGTTTCTGGATGCGCGCCAGGCCGCGACCATAGCCCCGGCCGTGGCCGCTTTGCTGCAGGAAGAAACAGGGCTAGAGCCCCACTTGGAGGAATTTTTGGCGCTGTGCCAGCGTTACACGCTGGGCGATTGATGCCGCACCGAGTCGGCCAAATCAGCTATTGATCCGGCCCGGTGGAGTCTTGAACAACATTCAAGGGATGGGTTTTTTGCAGGAGCCCACCCCTGTGGGCGATGGCTTGCTTTGGCGGTGTGGATGCAATCGCCTACGGGGTGGGCTCCCACAAAGACAAAATATCCGCATGGCCGACAAAAATATAGGCCATTCAAACATCTACGGGTCGGATCAATAAATCAGCCAAATCAGCTGCGGGCGGCCGACACAGCGGCCCGCAGGCCCAGCAGGTAACTGTCCACGCCAAAACCGGCGATCTGGCCTTTGGCGATGTCGGCGATCACCGAGTGGTGGCGAAACGCTTCGCGGGCGTGGATGTTGGACATGTGCACCTCGATGATGGGGCACTTGAGGATGGCCAGCGCGTCGCGGATGCCGTAGCTGTAATGCGTCCAGGCACCAGCGTTGATGACCACCGCCTGTACGCCATCGCCATGGGCGCGGTGGATG